>JASHUH010000575.1 GCA_030040115.1 Acidobacteriaceae bacterium
AGTTTTACTTCCGCACCACGGACGTGACCGGGGTGGCGGAGTTGCCCAACGGAGTGGAGATGGTGATGCCGGGCGACAACGTGCAATTGAAGGTGGATCTGATCACGCCGGTGGCGCTGGAGAAGGGCCTGCGCTTCGCCATCCGCGAAGGCGGACGCACGGTGGGCGCAGGCACGATTTCGGAGATTGTGAAGTAGTTGCGAGCTATTAGCCGTCAGCTTTCAGTTAGCAGCTCAGGCGCTTTGCCGGGGGCTGAAAGCTGAGAGAGAAAGCTGGAAAGCGAAGCTATGGTAGGACAGAGAATACGCATCCGGTTGAAGGCATACGATTATCGCGTGCTCGACACCTCGACTGGCGAGATTGTGGATACGGCCAAGCGCACGGGAGCGACGGTGGCGGGCCCGATCCCCTTGCCGACGATCAAAAACAAGTATTGCGTGCTGCGTTCGCCGCACGTGGACAAGAAGTCGCGCGAAGAGTTCGAGATTCGCACTCACAAGCGCCTGATCGACATCCTCGAGCCCACGCAGCAAACGGTGGACGCGCTGATGAAGCTCGACCTGCCGGCCGGCGTGGACGTGGAGATCAAGGCGTTCGAAAAATAGTGTTCAATGAAATGATCAGGCGTCAGGGATCAGGAACAAAAAACAGCGCTGCCGCAATCGATGCGGTTTGAACGGGCTGGATAGAAACTGAACCCTGAACCCTTGGAAGTTTCCGGCAGTGCGAGGTGATTGGCCTCGCATGATGAGGTGAGGACAAAATGGCGGTTACAGGAATTCTGGGCAAAAAAATCGGCATGACGCAGGTCTTCGACGACAAGGGCGACGTGCACCCGATTACGGTGCTGCAGGCCGGCCCGTGCGTGATCACGCAATTGAAGACTGCGGCCAAGGACGGCTACGACGCGGCGCAGATCGGCTTGGTGGAGTTCGTCAAGGCTTCGCGCATCACCAAGGCGCAGGCCGGTCACCTGGCCAAGACCGACGCGCCGCCGGTAAAAATGCTCAAGGAAGTCGATATCGAAGGCGCGGCCGACGGTGCGGACGGCGTCAAGGCGGGCGACCGCGTGCTCGTCGATATCTTCTCCGACGCCAAGTTTGTCGATGTGTCCGGCACATCGAAGGGGCGCGGGTTCGCGGGCGTGGTGCGCCGCCATCACTTTGGCGGAGGTCCCAAGTCCCACGGCCACATGTTCCAGGTGCAGGGCTCCATCGGCGCGTCGAGTTTCCCGTCGCGCGTGTTTCCCGGCCAGCGCATGCCGGGCCATCTCGGCGCCGATCAGGTGACGGTGCGCAACCTCCGCATCCGCGGCATCGATCTCGATGAGAACCTGCTCATGGTCGAGGGCGCCGTGCCGGGCCCGCGTGAAGGATACGTGCTGATTTCCAAAGCCAAGGCGCCTCCGCGCGAGCGTCGCGGCTTTGCCGGGGCGGGCACGGTTGACCCGCTCAAGGCAGCGAAGAAGGCGGCAGCGAAGAGGAAGTAGGACTGGCCGTCCAGGCGGCCGCGCCTTGCGGCGCTCGAGAATTGGAGCCAGGGAAGATGGCGGGGAAAAAGAACACCATGGCAAACATAGACGTACTGAACATGAACGGCGAAAAGGTGGGCTCGATGGAGCTTGCCGACGCGATTTTCGGGCCCGAACAGGTGAACGAAGCTCTGCTCTGGGAAGCTGTAAAGCACTACCGCGCCGCGCTCCGCCAAGGCACGCACGCCACCAAGAACCGCAAGCTGGTGGCCGGGTCGGGCAAAAAGCTGTGGAAGCAGAAGGGGACGGGCCGCGCGCGCGTCGGCTCGGTGCGCTCGCCGTTGTGGCGCCATGGCGGCACAGTTCATGGGCCGCAGCCGCGCAGCTACGAGTACCCCTTCCCGCGCAAAAAGCTGCTGGGCGCGCTGCGCTCGGCGCTGGCCGCCAAACTGGCCGACGGCAAGCTGACCGTGGTCGATTCGCTCGAAATCAAGGAAGCGAAGACCAAGCTCTACTACAACGCGCTGAACAAGTTCGGCGTCACGCGCACCGTGCTGCTGGTCGAGAATGGCAAAACCCTCACGCAGGCGCTGGTGCTGGGCGCGCGCAACCTCCCGGGCGTGGAGCTGGTGCTGAACAACGAGGTGCACCCCTACGACTTGTTGCGCTATGAGCGGGCCATCTTTTCGCGCCCCGCCATCGAGCAGCTCGCCGAGGCTCTCCAGAAGTCCGTTTCGAAACGCAGGGCCGCTCAGGAAAAATCTGAAGCCGCAAAGGAGGCCGCGTAATGCCGAGACTCTACACCGTCCTCCGCCGCCCGGTTATTACCGAGAAAGGCTTGGGCGTCAAGGAAACTGAAGGCACGCTGGTTTTTGAAGTGGCGCCGAACGCCACCAAGACCGAGGTCAAGGAAGCCGTGGAGACGCTTTTCAAAGTGAAAGTGGCCACCGTGCGCACCGCCAACTTTGCCGGCAAGGAGCGCCGCCGTGGTAGATACGCCGGCTACCGGCCCGATTGGAAGAAGGCGTATGTGAAGCTCAAGGCCGGCGAAAAGCTGCCCGAGTACGTGAGCAATCTGTAAAACAGCTTTTAGCCATCAGCTATCAGCTTTCAGTTTGGAAGCGGCAATGTGGGGCTACAGGGCAAGACCAAGAAGTTTGTCGAAGCAGAATGAGCTGACGGCTGAAAGCCGAAAGCTCGTTAAGGAAAACCACCATGGCAATCAGAACCTACCGACCGATGACCTCGACGCTGCGCTTTCAAACGTCGCTGGCCACTGACGATCTGACCACCGACGCGCCGCACAAGCCGCTGCTGGTGACGCGCAAGCGCACCGGCGGCCGGCGCAACTCGGGCGACCTGACCATCCGCCACCATGGCGGCGGCCATAAGCAGAAAATCCGCCTCATCGATTTCAAGCGCGACAAGGCCGGTGTGCCGGGAAGAGTGGCAACCATCGAATATGATCCCAATCGCTCCGCGCGCATCGCCCTGGTCCACTACGCCGACGGCGAAAAACGCTATATCCTGCAGCCGGTGGGGCTCAAGGTCGGGGCCACGGTGACCTCGGGGCCGGAAGCCGACATCCTGGTGGGGAACGCTTTGCCGCTCCGGAACATTCCCGCCGGCACCACGGTCCACGCCATCGAGCTCAGGCCGGGCAAGGGCGCGCAAATGGCGCGCTCGGCGGGCGCGCAGGCGCAATTGGTGGCCAAGGAGGGCGATTACGCCCTGCTCAAGCTGCCCTCCGGCGAAACGCGAAGAGTGCTCGCTGAGTGCATGGCGACCATTGGCCAGGTGGGCAATACCGATCATGAGAATGTGTCCATCGGTAAAGCCGGGCGCAGGCGCTGGATGGGCGTCCGGCCCACCAACCGCGGCGTGACCATGAATCCCGTGGACCACCCGCATGGCGGCGGCGAGGGCAAAACTTCGGGCGGACGCCATCCGGTCACCCCCTGGGGCCAGCCCACGCGCGGCTTTAAAACCCGCAACAACAAGCGGACCGACACCTTCATCGTCGCCCGCAGGACGAAGTAGCAAAGCAGCTTTCAGCTATCAGCTTTCCGCTCTTAGCTAAAGGCGGCGTTAAAAAAGTTGGATCGGTCGCTCGCAGGTCGCTTCGGCAGAGACAAGCTGAGGGCTGAAAGCTGAGAGCTAGGAGCTGATTTTATGGCACGTTCGACAAAAAAGGGCCCGTTTGTGGATGCGCACCTGAGCGTGAAGCTCGAGGCGCTGAACCAGGCCAACGAGAAGAAAGTGGTCAAGACCTGGGCGCGGCGCTCGACCATCTTCCCCGAGTTTGTGGGCCACACCATCGCTGTGCACAATGGCAAAAAGTTTGTGCCCGTGTACGTTACCGAGAACATGGTGGGGCATAAGCTGGGCGAGTTTGCGCCCACGCGGACTTTCAAGGGCCACACCGGCGGCGCCAAGGCCCCCACTGAGGCCGCAGCCAAGCCGCGCTGAAGCCGCTTTTAGCGGTCAGCTTTCAGCTATCCGCTTGGCTGAGGTTGAGCCGGCGGCAAGGGCGGCGCGAATTGAAGAGCCGGATGAGCTGAAATTTCGTCCGGGGGAAAGAAGCTGAGAGCTGATGGCTGAAAGCTGATAGCTTGCATTGAGGAAGCAGAGAAATGGCAGTCGAAACAAGAGAATTTCGGGCGTCGGCCAGATACCAGCACGTATCCCCGCAAAAAGCGCGGTTGGTGCTGGATCTGATCCGGGGACGCGGTGTGCAAGAGGCGCTGGAAACGGCGGCCTTCACCAAAAAGCGCATTGCCCCCGTCATTTACAAGCTGCTCAGTTCGGCCGTGGACAACGCCAAGTTCCTGGCCAGCGAAGAGGGTTTTGACCTGGACGTGGACAACCTCTACGTGAAGCAGGCTCTCGCCAACGATGGGCCGCGCATGAAGCGGATTCGCCCCGCCCCCATGGGCCGCGCCTATCGCTATCAGCGTCGGCTCACCCACATTGTGCTTTCCGTGGCCGAACGCGGGTCCGCGGAGAGCCTGGTGACCAAGGCGGAAGAGCCGGCGCCGGCGAAGAAAAAGGCTGGCAAAAAGGCCTAGAGAGGCCTTTGAGAGGAAGCATATGGGACAGAAAGTCCATCCATACGGATTCCGGTTGGGAATCAACAAACCGTGGCGCTCGCGCTGGTTTTCTGAGCGGGAGTACGATAAGCTCCTGGTCGAAGACGTAAAGCTCAAGGCCGAGCTGCGCGAAAAGCTCAAGGCCGCCGGCGTCAGCTCGGTGGAGATTGAGCGGCCGGGCAACAAGCTGCGCTTCTTGATCCGCACCGCGCGGCCCGGCATCGTGATCGGCCGCAAGGGCGCGGAGATCGAGAAGCTCAAAACCGAACTCGCCAAGCGCACCAACCGCGATGTCTTCATCGACATCATCGAGGTCAACAAGCCCGAGCTCGACGCGCAACTGGTGAGCGAAAACATCGCCCTGCAGCTCGAGAAACGCGTCAGCTTCCGCCGCGCCATGCGCAAAAGCGTGGATTCGGCGCTGCGTTTCGGCTGCAAGGGCATTAAGGTCCGGGTTTCCGGCCGCTTGAACGGCAATGAGATTGCCCGCTCGGAATGGTACTTGCAGGGCCGCCTGCCCTTGCACACGCTGCGCGCCGACGTCGATTACGGCTTTACCGAGGCCAACACTACCTACGGCGTCATCGGCGTCAAAACCTGGATCTATCGCGGCGACATTTACGAGCAGAAGCGCCGCCAGCAGCAGCCGGCAACCACGGGAGTGTTTTAACGGTAGTTGTCAGTGGTCAGTTGTCGATGATCAGTGACTCGTGCGGGGTTCAATTTCGGAGTTTCAAGGGAGTTGGTTGTTGAGCTGAAGTGGCCCGGCGTTTCGAAAGCTGACCACTGAATACTGATCACTGGCAACTGACAACTGAGGTTCTTGTTATGTTGATGCCGAAGAAAGTAAAGTTTCGCAAGCAACAGAAGGGCAAGCGCCGCGGCAAAGCCTGGCGCGGCTCCGCGCTGTCGTTCGGTGAGTACGGACTGAAGGTGATGGAGTGCGGCTACATCACCGACCGGCAGATTGAAGCCAGCCGCATCGCCATGACCCGCTTTGTCAAGCGCGGTGGCAAGATCTGGCTGCGCCT
>JASHUH010000576.1 GCA_030040115.1 Acidobacteriaceae bacterium
CCCACGGGTTGAAGAAAAGCGGATGGGCATGAGCGGCCATCCCAAAACTGAGATCGTGCGCGCATCGAGCGCTGGCGCTCGACCCGGCGCGCGGAACGGCACGGAAAGGCCAACCGGTAAATGCCGGTTTGAGACGGAATAAAAGATGAATCGCAGATTAGCTACCATCCTCGCGTTCGCCTGTTTCATTGCCGGCGGGTGTGCGTTGTTGGTGTATCGAATTGTGAACACCCGCCTGGTTGCCGCAAGGCCGGAGCCCAGCGTCCGCGTCGTTGCGGCCGCCCAGGACCTGAAGATCGGCGCCATCTTGACTCCTGCCAATTTGACCACCGTCGCTATGGTGGGCTCGGTTCCCACGGGAGCCATCCTTAAGTCCAATGACGCTGTAGGCCGCGGCGTGATCGCGGATATCTACAAGGGCGAGCCAATTTTGGACGGATTGCTGGCGCCGCGCGGCTCCGGCGGAGGACTTGCGGCCACCATCCCTCAAGGCATGAGGGCCTGCGCGGTGAAAGTGGATGACGTGGTCGGCCTGGCCGGGTTCGTGACGCCGGGCATGCGCGTTGACGTGCTCGTTTCCGGAAATCCCCCAGGCGCTGCAGGCTCGGTGCAGAACGTAGTCACCAAAACCATTTTGCAGAATATTCAGGTGCTCTCGGCGGGCACGGATATTCAGAAGGACGCCGAGGGCAAGCCGCAGCAGGTGCAGGTGGTCAACCTGTTGGTGAACCCGGAACAGGCCGAGAAACTGAGCCTGGCTACGAACCAGTTGAAGATTCAGCTCGTGCTGCGCAACCCGCTCGACACCAAGGTCGATGACGTGCCCGCCACCGCGATGGGCGCCTTGTTCTCAGGCGCCGCACCTTCGCCCCATCCGGTTGAGGTGGCGCGGAGGGTGTCCAGGCCCGAGCCGCACACCTTTTCAATCGAAATAATCAACGGATCGCACACCAGTCAGGAGAAATTCTCTGCGCCGGACGCCGAGAATTGAGGGGGCAGCTTTGAAAACGAAAATTGGCATCTTCTTCCCGTATATCTGCGCATTGGCGTTGTGCGCCGGGGTCAGGCCCTCTGCCCAGGCGGCGCAAGGCGCTGCGAAACCCGGCGGGGCCGACTTCCTGGACTCGACCAATGAGCTCTACGTCACCGTGGGCAAAACCGTTCTCGTGGATACCGCGCACCCCATCGCGCGCGTCGCTGTCGGGCTGGGCGATTTCGCTGAGGCCACCGCCGTCAGTCCCACTGAGGTCATGGTGGACGGCAAGGCTATCGGCGAGACGAGCCTGATCATCTGGGACAACCACGGCGGCCGCCAGTTCTTCAACGTCACCGTGCGCTCCAGCCCGGCCGCGGCCGACGATAACCTGGCTTCGGTGCGCCGCGAATTGCGCGCCGCACTGCCCGGCCAAGCCATCACCGTGAGTCTGGACAACAACAACATCTTTCTGCGCGGCACGGTGAACGATCTCACCAGCTCCGACCGGGCGGCCAAGATCGCCGCAACGGCCGGCAAGGTCGTTAACCTCCTCAACGTCGATGTGCCTTCGTCGGATCCGCAGATCCTGCTCAAGGTGCGATTCGCCAGCGTGGACCGCACCATGGAAAAGCAACTCGGCATCAATCTCTTCGATCTCGGCCTTGGCAACGCTATCGGCGGCGTATCCACCGGGCAATTCAGTCCGCCGACCGTCACCAACTCCAGCACGAGCAGTTCAGGAGCCATCACCGCATCGAACGGCGACTCGGCCACTATCTCCAACGATCTGAATTTGCTCGCCTTCTTCCCCGGCCTCAATGCCGGCGCAAGTATCCAGGCGCTTGAAACCCAAGGAGTGGTGCAGTTGCTCGCCGAGCCCAACCTGCTGGCCGCCAACGGCAAAGAAGCCAGTTTTCTGGCCGGCGGCGAATTTCCCTATCCCGTGGTGCAGGGGACTTCCGCGGGCGGTTCGACCGCGGTCACCATTCAATTCAAGGAATACGGCATCCGCCTCAACTTCATCCCCACCATCACGCCCCGCAACACGATCCGGCTGCAGGTGGCGCCTGAGGTCAGCACCCTCGATTACACCAACGAGGTGCAGATCTCCGGCTTCGAGGTTCCGGGCATCGACACGCGGAACGTGAATACGGAGATCGAACTGGCAGACGGCCAAAGCTTCGTGATCGGCGGCTTGCTCAACAACTCCGAAACCCAGACTTTCGAAAAGATTCCATTCCTCGGCGACATTCCCATCCTGGGCAAATTATTCCAATCGATGTCGAGAACCAAGGACAACACCGAGCTTATCGTCATTGTGACGCCGGAAATCGTGGCTCCGATCCCGGCAAACGGCCAGGCGCCGGAGCTCAATTATCCGATCGCCCACATGCCGCCCAACTCGAAGGTACCTATGCACACGCCAGACGCGAAGACTGCGGCCAATACAATGGCTCCGGCTCCGGCAACCATGCCCGTCGAGACGCTGATCAACAGCATGAAACCGGAGCAACCTCTGGTCATCCAGTCGTCGACGGGCGTTTTTGGCGCGGGTTCGACCACGGGCGGAGGCGCACCGGCTGCCGCGGCTCCCGCTCCGGCGCCTCAATAGGCTAAACGGATGAATCTTCTCCAATCGATCGCACGGATTTTCGCTATGGATTCCTCGTCGCACCGGGCCGAGGCGCCGCCGGCCCAGTTGCAGGCTCTGAATCGCACTCGCGGCGCCGTGCTTGCCGCGAAACTTGAAGTCGCCGCCTCCGGCCGAACCCGGCGCAAAGGTCTGCTGGGTCGCGAAAATCTCGTTCCCGGTGAAGGGTTATGGATCGTTCCCTGCGAATCGGTCCACACCTTCTTCATGCGCTTTCCGATCGATCTTGTGTACCTCGACCGGAAGAACCGCGTCAGAAAACTGCGCACCGGCGTAGGCCCCTGGCGAATTTCCGCTTGCCTCATAGCACGCTCGGTGCTTGAACTTCCCGCCGGCTCTATCCACGCCACCCAAACTCAACGCGGCGACATCGTCGAAGTAGTTCCCGCCCCGTGAACTGAACTCCAGCCGTGGCGGATAGCTCTTCGATGATTAAGGCGATGTCTCCATCGCCGTGAAATCCATCCACAATCCTTCGGCGGCCTCGAACACTGGTTCCAGTGCCGCTGTGCTTATCGAGGGCGACCGCCGAATGGCGGCCCAATCATCGTTACAGATCTTCACAGCGCAACGGATTGAGGCTCGGCGAGCGCGGCATTCTTCGCATAAGCGCGGGCCAGCAGATACCAGCCAAGCCATACCGGCGCCGTCCAGAGGTAGAGCGGGGAAACGATTTCTACGCCACAAACTTCCGCGTCAATGGCGAGAAGAATCGCGGCGAGAGCCGTCAGCAGCCACCTCGCCCGCGTAGAGTAGGCGCCGTCGAGCAGCGCAGGAATCGCCAGCCCCTGATCGTAGAGAAAGCAATAAGGCGCCACAACGATCGACGCCAGCATCAGCGGACTGCCGTTTGTCACCCAATTCCATGTCTTGCGCCGGGTCCAGAAATACCAGATTGCCCAAAGGCAGGCGAGCGCCGCGGGTAAAAACTGCAGCCATGTAGCCTGGGGCCAAATCCAGATGCGCAGCGCGTCGCTCAGGCAGGGAATGAACTCCTTCTCGATATTGGGCGCCCGCATCATTGCCGTGTACGCGGCCCACGACGTGGGATCGATGAGGGTGGCGATGGCGCAGCTTGCGGCCAACGCCGTCACCGCGCCCGCTACTATTTTATAGCTGCGCGAGACTACGATCCACAGCGCCAGCGCCGCGGCAAAGGGTAGAAACAGGTGCGGCTTGAGCGCGCACAGCCATAGCGAGGTGCCGGCCAGGAACGGACGCACGCTGTGAAAGCGCAAAAACAGGACCAATCCCAGCAACGCAAACAGCGAAGTCTGGCCCATGGTCAGGCAGATCAGCGCCGGAGTAAAGGCCAGGCCGAGCCAGTGAATCACGCCCGGCGGCGAACCGTGCATCGCGCGCACCAACCCGATCGAAACCAGCAAACAGCTAAGCAGCACGAGCGACCACAGAATCGCCGCAATCCGCAGCCCCAGAAAACCCAGCGGATATGCGAGCGGCAGCGCCCACGGCGGATTGCGCATCAACAGCACGCCATGCACCGTCAATCCTGCGGAGTGCTCGATGCGGCCCACGGCGTCGTGGTCGTACGGATTGGCGTGATGCGCCAGTTGTTGGCCCGTCGCCCAGTAGGCCACAAAATCTCGCGAGCCGGTCATCTTCCCGGCCAGCGGCACCGCGAAGAGAAAGATCGCCGTTACCGCGAGGGCGAGCCCCGCCACTACCGCGATCGAAAACTCCGCAAAATCAGGGCGTCTGGGAGCCGCGCCAAGGTTCAAAATGCTTGTCATTGGAGCTATTCTACTTGCCAAAACCCCGCGGAAAACGCCCCCGCCGGGGTCCTTCTCATTCCTCTTTCGGGTCATGTATACGGAGCCGCTCCATGCCTCCCGCAGCCTGTAAACGCGCGTATACAGCCTGTACCAGGCCTTGTTCTGTAAGCTATTGATTCTAAATGGAAGCTAGTTTTGGCCGAGATTGGCACACCACATGCAGCCTTAAGTGCGCCCGGCTGAGGCTGGGAAAAAATTCCCAACGGAGAGAAAACCTAATGAACAACATGCTTCTGAATCTGTATGTCAAGTCCCAGAACCTGCTGCATGGCGAGGAAGGTCAGGACCTGGTCGAGTATGCCCTCCTGATCTGCCTGATTTCTCTGGCAGCCATCACCAGCGCGTCTACGCTCGCCGGCGCCATCACCGGTGTGTTCACCAAGATCAGCACCTCGCTCGCGTAGTTTTACGGTACGACAGAACCGCGCACCCAGCACCTCAGCTCTTTGCGGGAGAGATTGGCGTCCGCTTCGATGGCCGACGGTCTCTCCCGGCAAAGGTCCACGTTCACGCCTTGGCGTCTGGCATTTGCTTTCGCCTGGACGCTGCGTGTAAAACGTTACGCTCCAATCCCGCGGCGCGCAAGCGTGCTGCTTCACGAAATGGACCTTGTCCGGAAAGGTCGCCGACGGAGAAAACTCCATGGAAAGCTTGTTCTTGAAGCTCTATGTGCAACTCCAGAACCTGCTCAGCGGCGACGAAGGGCAGGATTTGATCGAGTATGCCATGCTGATCACATTGATCCCTCTGGCCTTGCTCATAGCCTGTCAAGGTATTGCCTCGTCGATTGTCGGCATCTTCACCAACATCAGCACTTCGCTCACCTAGTTGAATAGCACGATCCAGTTATGCGCCGCCAGCGCAAAGGGCCGGCTTTACCGGCCAGGCCTAAAAGGCTCGTGACAGACATAACCCAGGCTTTCCTCCCCCCAAAAACCATAAAGGGAGATTCCATGCCTAACACTTTGCTGAAGCTGTACGTGAAATCCCAGAACCTGCTCCACGGTGACGAAGGTCAAGATCTGGTTGAATATGCTCTGTTGATCTGCCTGATTTCTCTGGCTGCCATCACCAGCGCATCCACTCTTGCCGGCGCCATCGTCCAGGTCTTCACCAATATCAGCACCTCGCTCGCGTAGTTGCGTGCAAGGCGCACACCACTCCCCGGCAATTCCGTCGGGG
>JASHUH010000577.1 GCA_030040115.1 Acidobacteriaceae bacterium
ATACTTGGCCTTATGCTCTTTTCATAAATCTCAGTTTTCTTGTTCGAGTCAGGTGCAGCAAACGTGACCTTGATTTCAGATACCAGCTGTGGTTTTCTGATCTTTTCGACGGAGAAATAGGCGGAATAATACGCGATGCCCCCTCGGGCACGGACAAAGATCGCTCCATACTTTTGTCGCAGAAACTCGCCGAATGATTGACCGTCTGCGACTTTAAACCGTGATGCATCGAGATCGGATGGACCTAGACTTTCAACCCATCCGCTAGCTGTTCGGACCGATACCTTTTCGATGACGACATCGTTGTCGCTTGCATTTCCAATTTGTAGCGCACACCTCAAATAATTCGCCGCGATCTGTTTCCCAACATCCGGAATAAATGGGAGTTCGATCGATGCCTCAACTAGCAGTTGGTCGTCAACCTTAGGCATCTGATTCCCGATGCGCAAAAGTTGATGGGCCTCTGGCTGCAATCGATGATCAAAGGTCGTATTCGCGCGCCTCACAGTGTCCCAAGCGCTGGGACTTATGTCGGACCACTTGATATTCGGATTCTTGCGCGCAATATCATTAAGGGCCCATATCGCCGCGTAAACCACATTTCCGTCCATCGTACTGTTCTGCAAAATCGAATTTATGTAAGGCACTGCGACCGAGGGTGCCTGTGCGGCCAGATCGAGCCGTGCCTGATCGCGCACATCTGGATACTCTGATTGCAACCTCTGAGTCATGATTTTTTGATCGAATGCGGATTGAGCATGCACCACTTGCTCGAAAATTACAGCCCAAACATCGCCAACGTAGGCTTGTTGGCCACCAGAATGATCGCTATCCCCATTCGAAGGTTGTGAAGATATTTCCCGTGAAACCAATTTCTCGGTCTTTTCCTCACCATTTTCGATGTAGATAAGGACGAGTTCTCCTGGGGATTTATCGCCATTAGGCTCCTCATACCGTACCCGTAATTCTGATTGTTTATCGAAGAAGAATGGCCTTATTGGAATGTTAGCTGCGAGGGCCGGCAGGTCGGGAGGATTGGTGAGGCCTTGGCTTCGAAAGAGATTTCTTTTGTCGGGTCCGCGCACGAACGTAAACGTTATATCGTGCGAGTTGAACCCGTGCGGAAACCAGTAAGACTCAACGTCCTTCGTTCCATCGTCGTTGGGAATTCGACGAGAATAGACCTGATCTACGGCGTCGAATAGCACATCCTCTCCGGGCTTCAGTTTGTCGAACCGAACCATCACATTCCTTTCAGGAGAAAGCGCTATTTCGTGCCACGTGTAGCAGGAGTACAACGTCAGCCCGCCTATAACCAGCCACGTGCCAAGATAGAGAATGTACATTCGGCTTCTTAGAGATTCGGGCGCGCCATCTAGGCCCTTCTTCGTCTTTCGCTCGACGACAAAAACGAAAAGAGTTAGCAATGCGAACGGTCCATAAGTAAAGAGCAACTGCGCCCATGTTGATACTTCTTTCGACATAGTCAGCTCCCGTTCGGATGGACTTTCGTCCGCTTCAGAAGTCGTTAAAGACTGGGAACGCTAACATGACAAAGCCTACACATCAGCCTTCTTCTTAGTAAGAAAGACCACACCCAGCATCGGAACCATCACAGCCTGCAAGACGCTCAACCAGAAGCTAGACAAATGGAGAAGGGCAATCCAGTGCTCAGTATCCATCGAAAACGATTGCTTGCCCGCGATGAACAGCAGGAGATGGAGCAGATAGAAGATGGAGAGAATCTGCAGGATCGTGGAAAATTCTTTGCGGACCTGACGATCGGGCAGATCGTGCTGCAAAGCGGTTGCGGCCAGCGTGGAAACAATAGCGCCAAGGGTTGGCATTATGTTTGGAGTGAGCCATTCCCATACTTCTTGGGTCTGTGTACCAAACTGGCCCCCAACCGACATACCAATCATCAGAAAAAGGATTAAGCCCGCACCTGTGAACCAGATTACGGTAAGCCGGAACTGCAACCGCTCCATTGAAACCATTCGATTTCTCCACTTACGACGACATTGTGTTCAACAGCCCAATCCTAATTACGGGAGCCCGAGTGCCCACCAAAGATGCGACTCACGCAAATGCTGCTCCGCATCGAGAAGCGGCACGTTTGGAGGGATTGTAGATTCCGTAAGCAGCGTAAGGTCACTTACATTGCCCGCTGTGGTGTTGTCGAATTCGTAGATGTAGACATTGACAGTTTCATCCTGTGGCGCCAGCTCCTTCGCGACTTTTGAAGGTAACCCAGGAACTCCGTGGTCGGGCCACCCTTCGGCGATACTTGCCGTTGTCGATTGATCTGATTCCTGAATAGTCTGATTGGTGATAATGAAGACGATGATGCGGAAGAAGCCTGTGCGCGGGATGAAGATGTGGCGAAGATAATCAAAAGAGAATACCTTGGGGACAGGCGGAAGTTTGGAGAAACGGTCAGGTGGAGTCAACGATTCGCCATCAGACTTGATTTGTTCGAGACGAGTAGCGAGTGCGAATCCTCCAGGGTAGTAGAAGTAGCCCTTCGTAACGTAGCCAAACTGTTCAAGTGCCGAAGAGATAAGCTGGTCATATTCGCCGAGGCTATGCGTCGCCTGCGCTTGCATTGCCGGGAATGCGGGAAGCTGCATTCGGGATGAGGCAAAAGGCGGATCGATTGGGAAAGGCGGAAGTGGGGGCGTCGATTCAGGCTCATTCGTCGATGTGACCATTACCGGCGATGAGACCGCGCCGACTTTCAGTGTGATTCGTGTGGAGGCACTCGCATTGGGATTAACAGACAGGCCATTAATCTGTGTCGTAGCGAATCCTGGCGAGGTGACAACGATAGAGTAGGTGCCGAACGGCAGGTCACTGAACCTGAAAGTCCCGTCCGCGCCGGTCGTCGTGGTACGAAGCACGCCTTGCGCACAAGTGGTTATATTTGCTCTCGCGATTATCGCTCCCGAGGGATCAGAAACAACGCCGGACAGACTGCCTTGACCTGTCGATGGGCTGAGGCTCTGGGCATTACAGTTGGCTCCGACTGATGGTGGCGTGCCGAAGTTCGCGCGCACGATGTGTTTGGTACATGAAGTGAGAAACGAGAGCATGCAAAGGCCAACAAAACTCGCGATTTTCAAGGAACCTCCGTATGTTCGAAATCGCCGATGATTAGGGCCAACGTGATGTCTGGATGGCTGCGCTGAACGCTGGCTGCCAAAGCGTCGCATCACCCGCCAGGGCGGCCGGCGCAAAAGACGGAGGTGGAGGCATTTCTGGGGCCGGAAAGCTTGGCAAGGGCGCATATTGCACGGGTGCGGGACCAAGCGGGTTGGGCGGAAGATAGCTGCCGTGGCCGTAGTCCCAGTCATCTGGAATTTGCCAATCGGCGTGAATATTATCTGGGGATGGATACGGCTCGGCGGGACCTTCGCGGCCCATGGCCTCATGAATATACGGCACTCCGCGCGAGAAAAGTCCGCTAACAAAATTGCCCGTCGGGAACGCCCATTTAAGCACGTCGTCGGAGCGCGATGCCAGTACGGAGATCGATTGCACCTTGCTCGCTGCCGTCGCGTACTCGCTGGATAAGCATGTATTGTCGATCGCCCCCGCCATCATAAGGAGACGGCGTACCGAACGGCTGAGACCCGCGATCGTCTGCATGACCATCCGTGCACCCAGCGAATGCGAGGCAAACGAGAGCGAAAGCGCCCCGGAAAAGTTGGCATTGATGAAGGCGGCCACTTCATCGCCGGCAGTCATGGCTTCGTTTCCTTCCACGGGATAATCCACTACGTGAATCCATCGTGCGTCGCCTGGCCACAGTATGCCAACACACACCGTGCTGCCAATATTCAGCAGCTGTGCCCAGCTGCTGAGCTTTTGCAGCCCGTCCATCTGGGACACATTGAAGCCGTGGGTACTCGTTCTGCTTGCCCCCGCCGGGTTTGAAGGATGGTTCAAGGAACTCAGCGTGCCGGCTCCGGCCATGACGTTGCCGCCAGCGACTGAAGTCGCCTACAAAGACGTTCAAAGAATGCTCGAGATCGCCCCGCGATATGGCCTAGAATTTGTCTCACCGGCAAAACAGTGAACTGAATCTGCTCTGAAGGAGCGCATATCATGCAACAAATGGTTAATCACTGCACCAATCCTTCCGAGGAGGTCATCCGCCTTGGGCCGCTCACAGTGCACTTTCTCGTCACCGGCGAGAATTCGGCCGGCACCATCGCAGTCTTTGAGGTGGCTGTCCCCTTCGGACAGCGCCTCATGGCTCCGGCACACAGCCACAACCACTATGAGGAAACGATCTACGGCGTCGAGGGCGTGTTGACCTGGACCGTTGACGGCAAGCTGATCGAAGTGGGGCCTGGGCAGGCGCTCTGCATTCCGCGGGGCGCCGTTCACCGCTTCGATAATAACGGCGCTGAAGACGTCAAGGTTCTCTGTGCCGTCACGCCCGCCGCCATCGGCCCGCAGTTCTTCCGCGAAACAGCGGAGGTGGCCAGAGAGGCGGCCGGCGGTCCGCCGGACCGCGCGAAGATGTTGGAGATCATGCTCCGCCACGGGTTGACTCCCGCCCCGCCTCAGGCGTAGGGCGGCGACGCATCCAAGCCAGCGGTTGCCCGTCATAAACGAGAACTAGCACTTGCAGTCGCCGTTCCCGTTGGTTTGTGCCAAATCGCCAAACGACTCGTCGACCCGTGACTTTGAGGCCGCAATGCGGTCACCTGTCCGTAGAACGGCCTAGCTTGACAAATGCGTCTGGTTATCCGTTGTCGATATCAGGCCTTGGCACTCAAACACCCTTTTCGATGATGCCCGGCTCTCGTCAATTCTGGAATTATGGAAAGTCAGCGAATAGCTCCTTCGGCGAGACCGAAAGCGCTTTCGCCAGCCTGACGATGTTTTCCAGGGCCACATTCCGTTCGCCCCGCTCGATGCCGCCGATGTAGTTGCGATGCAGCCCGGCGCGCTCAGCCAACTCCTCCTGCGAATAGCCCCGCTCGTCGCGGAGCCTCCGCAAAGTTGCGCCAAATCGAGACTTAACGGAACGTGGGGCCACCCTTCAATGCTTGAATGATGACCACGATGAGTCTACACACGATGAGTGTGATCAGTACAGACCAGCCCGGCCTGATTCGAGCGAGCCAATTCGGCCCTGTTTCCCACAATAATGCGGAGAAATTCACCGGATTGGCGCGGCTACACTGTTGCGGGATGTGTGAATCTAAGAGGCTGTGAGGTTGTGATTCATGCAAGAGAACTACGTCCAGGAGAACTACGTCGAATGCCCCGAACTCTCCGGCAAGACCATCCAGACGCTCCGCATATACAAGAACACCGGCGACGGAACCGACGTGGCGATTGAGCTAACCGACGGAACCACTTTCACTTGTTCCCTCTCCCACCAGCCAACTGTAAAAGCATCGCTCTATCGAGGCGGCGTGGGAACCCCTCAGACCATCCGGCAATACGACATTTAGCGATCTTGGCGCGCGCTCGGTGCAGCCCGTTATGCGCGGCACGCATAACGCCCTGCGCAGATTTCATTGGACGGGGCGCGCGAAACCGGGCTACGTTCGCGGCATGACGCGGTTCGCTTTTCGCGAACCGCCGGAGGTGCCCGATGAAAGCCCTATTTTCGCCCGCCATCCGGCACAGAACTGCCGATGTGCAAAGTCTCCGCCGAGGTCGCTCTGTTTCCAGCCGCATCAACATGCCTGCCACCGCAGTCGCTCTTATGGTGATTGCTCTCCCCGCCGTGGCGTTCGCGCAAAGTGGATCGCCATTCGACACCGGATTCACAGCCATCCAGACCCTCTTCACCGGGACCGTAGCGAAGGTCGCCAGCCTGATCGCCATCGTCATCGGCGGGTACCAGTTCGCTCACGGAGAGCCAGGCTCGAAAAGGGCCATAGCGGGCATAGTTGCGGGCACGGGGATCGCAGTACTTGCTACCAACGTTCTGAGTTGGCTGTGGGGAATGTGACTTCAAATCGCCTGCATACCGCTCGAAGATCGATTCGTTCGAGATCGCCCATGCCATCCGCGTCAGTTCTTTCGAGTGTGAGGGGTTTGTCATGCCGTCGAGCACGACCATCCACCAACGAGCAGGATCTACCGTTGTTCGCTCCTTGCCGGGGCGGCGGAATAGGGTTTACAAAAGCCTGCACAAGCCCCTCACGTACCTCGGCGTCGAACGCACGCTGTTTTTCTTCGTCAGCGTTGCGGCCGTAGGCGCGTTCAATCTGTTCAATAGCCTGATTGCAGGCCTCGCCGTTTTTATCGGCGGATTCGCCTTCGGCCATTGGGTCACGAATACCGACCCGGCCTTCCTCAAGATTCTGGCTCGTTCCGAAAGATACAAATCGCGGTACGACGGGGCCAAACTCACCCTCCCGCGCTTGGAGGTCCGCTGATGCTGCGCATCGATAAAATCCTCAAGACATGGAAGGATGCGGCCGGCACTGGCGGTTCCATCAACCTTTATGGTTTCTGGAATGAGACCGCATTTTTGACCAAAAGCGGCGACCTCGGCATGGTCTTAGGCGTCAGGGGCGTCGATTACGAGAGCCTGGACTACGACCGGCAGGAATACGCCGTAAAGCGTCTGGAGGCAGCGTTCAAAAACTTCGGCCCTGGCTTCCGTGTATGCCAATACCTCTTCAAAACCAACAACCCCGCAATCCCGTTCGCGGAATA
>JASHUH010000048.1 GCA_030040115.1 Acidobacteriaceae bacterium
CCGCTCATGGGATCGCGATCGACAATCAGGATTCGAGAACTCTCCTCCGCACGACGCTCGTCGTTGACCATATTTCCGTGTGCAGCCGGCGCCGCCACCACCCACGGCCGCTCCGCAGCAGCGCGGTGAACGGCTTCCGGCAAGTTGGGTGAGTAAGCCATGGAAAGACCTCCGTCAGTTCTCAAGACTGGACAAGCACCATCCCAAGGCGTCGATCGAGATCACACAATTTTGTTATTTGTCAGATAAGCGTTCTACAGCTCGACGATCGCGCACGCGAGCGGTCCACTTGACTGCGTCCAAAATCTCTGGTTCGGATGGGGCCCGAGGGCTTTTCGTCGGCACTTCCGTTCTTCTAAATCAGCTTCCCTGATCCTGGGATCGGTCGAACACCATGGGGGGATTTCGGGAAGGGGCCCGCGTACTTGTCCGCTTTAGCCCGGAACGGACGTTGAAGCTAGTCTAACGTATCTTGGGAATTTTGCAATTTATTGGATATGAATTCCTCAATCAACCGTGCAGCAATGTGAAAATTGAATTTGTGCAGACCGCATTCCCACGCGCGTCCAACTTCCTTCTCTAGCCGTCGGTGAGTAGATCGTCTCCGATTCGGGCATTCCGAGACTGCCAACGATGGCGTCGAAATGGAGAAAACAGCCCTGGGTCGGGGGCCTGATTTCTCCGCTCATTTTCAAACCATCGCCCTCTTGCGGCGCTGCGCCCGCCGTCGTACCGTGAGACCACGTATGAACGCCGGCGAGTTACGCGAGTCCGGTAGGCGTCGCGGGAGCGCCGCCCGATACCGGCTGCAGTTGCCCGCGATCTTCCACTGGAATGATGGCGTTGAACATACCTCAGGAGGGTTCACCAGCGAAGTGGCGCTGGACGGAGCGATGATCCTGAGCAGGGAATGCCCGCCCGTGGGCTCCGAGGTTCATCTGGAGGTCTTGTTTCCCTCTCCCGAGCGAGAGAACGAAGAGTTGCGCATTGGCTGCGCGGGAAAAGTGACTCACTTGTCGAAGAAATCGGGCGGCTTTGCGTTCGGGGTTCGCGGCATGTTTCAGGAGAACGAGCTTATGGGTCGTGTTCTGCTTTTCAAGAGTTCACGCGCGACTCAACTCTGTGGGGTGTCCGCACTTTGCGAGAAGAGGGACCCCCACAATCAATCCGGCGAATAACGCTAGACGGGTCGGTTTGCGCCGGAATCAGGGCCGAAGATCGGAATCGATCTCGAACGCCTGCAATCACCGCTGAGTGGGCAGCGCGTGAAGTTGGCGCCGTAACGGTTTTTTGTATGACGGCGAGGTGCGTGGAGCAGCGTCGAAGCGCTGAACGGAACCGCATAGAAGATGCATCCGCGACGCCTCCGGCCAGTTCATTTCGATCTTCAACACGGCTCGCGCAAACCGGATGGCGCGCCCGGTTGTGTGAATGAGCTTGAGAGTTTAGCGCCAGGGATGCGAAGTCAACCATGGGACCGAGAGGGCGAAGCTATGTCTGACGCGCAGCAAAATGAAGCGGTGGAGCACGAGCTGGTCGGCAGGAGCAATGTATGCAGCATCGACTTTGGCGAGGGCCATAGCTGCGCCGGCCTGTGCTGGTTCGCGGTTTGGACCAAGTCGCGGCAGGAGAAGGCGGCAGCCGCCGCGCTCGAGTCGCAGGGAGTGGTGAATTTCTTGCCGCTCAAGACCGAATTGCGGCAATGGAGCGATCGAAAGCAGAAAGTGTCGGTTCCCCTCTTCAGCGGTTATCTGTTTGTGAGAGTGAGCATGACCGGCAGCGATAAGCTGCGGGTGCTGAAAACTCGTGGAATCGCGGGCTTGGTCGGCAACAGCACAGGTCCACTTCCCATTCCGGATCAACAGGTCGAAGCTGTCCGTGCGGTCATTGCTCAAAGTGTGGAATGCACGGTTCATTCGCTACTCGAAGAGGGAGACCCGGTGCGCGTGGTGCGCGGAGCACTGGCCGGCGCCGAAGGGCGGCTGGTGCGCATGAATTCCTCGTCCCGACTGGTGATCTCCGTCGACTTGATTCACCGTTCGATCGCCGTGAGCGTTGCTCGCGAAGACGTGGAGCGGCTTGGCGACCGGGCCGCATGAATCCGGGCGCCAGCCCCGGCGGGGACGGCAGTCCGGATTCTATTGAAAGGGGTTATCGATGACGTTGCCAATCTCACGCGCGATGATTGTAGGCCTGTGGTGCGCCGCAGCAATGGTCCTCTTCGGCGGCTCTGCTTGCGGGGCGCAGACCTCGCCGAGCTCAGGCCCCGTGCTTGAGCAACGCCATCCGCGTTATGTTCTGCAATGCGAAGACGTGCTGCTGATCAGCTTTCCGCTCACAACGGAACTCAACCAGACAGTGACCATCCAGCCCGACGGTTACATCAGCCTGCTGAACGCGGGCAGCATATACGCGCAGGGGCTCACCGTTCCCGAGCTGGTTGACGCGGTCAAGAAGGCCTATACCGGCATACTTCACGATCCGATCGTGAACATCGACGTGGAGGACTTTCAGAAGCCGACCTTCACCGTTTCAGGCCAGGTGGGCAAGCCAGGCCAGTACGAGTTGCGCTCCGACATCACCGTGGCCGAAGCCGTGGCAGTAGCCGGCGGCATGACCATGCCGACAGCGAAAACCCAGGTTTTTCTTTTTCACCGGGTCTCAGCTGGGCAGGTCGAGGTGAAGAAAGTGAATCTCGGCGATATTTTGAAGGGCAAGAATGCGAATGAAGATCCCATGGTGATGCCGGGCGATATGATCTATGTTCCCGAAAAGTTTATCGCCAAATTCAGGAAATATGTGCCGTACACGGTAGGAGCCATGGCAGGGTCGTATCTGCAGCCGTAGCCGGCGGCGCTGCCGCAAGCCAGCCGCTAAGAGAAGGAGTCACCCCGATGAACAAGACAATCGCCCGCGCCGGAGTAAAGGCGGAGGATGAGGCTATATCGCTACGCGAGCTGGTTGCGCCTCTGTTTCGCCGCAAGAAGATACTGCTGGCGACTCTGGCTGTAGCCTTCCCTCTGCTCCTGCCCGCAGGATTTCTCCTCTTCCACACATTCAGATCGCAGATGGCGGTGCTGGTCAGCCGCGAGCGGATCGACTCGCTAGTGACGACCGGCGTTCCCAACCAGACGATCACCGAACCGGTAGAGGTGCCCGAGGAAGAGATCAACTCCGAGGCGGAGCTCCTGCTCAGCGCGGACGTGCTCGAGAAAGTTGTGAGGGCGAATCACCTTCAGGATGAGTCTTCGTGGCTGGACTCGATTCTTCCGCGGCCCGACGAGGTTCATCGAGTGGCCCGAACGGTGAAGATGCTGGCGCACAGAATCAAAGTGCGCCCCTCGACCAAGGCCGACATCATTGATGTTTCTTACAGTTCGGGCGATCCCAGGCGCTCCTATGCGGTTTTGAACTCGCTGGCCGGGTTCTATCTTGAGAAGCACGCCCTCGTGCATCGTGCGCCGGGCTCTTACCGGTTTTTCGCCGCGGAGACGGAGCGCTACCAAAAAGCGCTCGACGACGCGGAAGCGCGTCTGCGCAGCTTTGTGCAAACCTTGGGTGGCGCCGCTCCCGATATTGAGAGGACCGATCTCGACCTGCAACTCACCGGATCCATCGGCCAGTTACACACCACGCAGCAGGCCATTGCAGCCGATCTGATGCGCATCCGCAGCGACCAGGAGCAGATGAAAGGCACGCCGCCGCGGGCCACTACGCAGGTGGCTTCGGCCCCTCCGGACATGCTGCTGCAGAACCTGGGCGCGGCCTTGCTGGCGGCCGAAACCAAGCGGACGCAGTTGCTGCTCAAGTACGATCCCAGTTATCCCCTGGTGAAGGAAGCCGACCAGGAAGTGGCGGAAACCAAGGCGGCGTTCGAAAAGGCTGAAGCCACAAAATACGTAACTGAAAACACCAACACCGATCCTACCTTCGAGTTGTTGCGCGAAGATCTCGCCAAAACCCAGGCCGACCTGGCCGCACAACGCGCCAGTCTGACGGCCAACCGGGCCAGCATCGACAGTATGCAAGGGCAGATGACGCAGTTGGCTGAGAAGGAAATCGAACAAGGAGATTTGACGCGCGATCAGAAGGCCGACGAGCAGAACTACCTGCTTTACCTGACCAAGCGCGAACAGGCCCGAACTTCCGACGCCTTGGACAAGACCAAAATCGAGAATGTGGCCATCGCCATTCCGCCGTCCATCCCGGTTTTGCCCGTGATGTCAGCGCCCATGGTAATCCTGCTGGCATTTGTCGGAGCCTGCTTACTGGCGATCATGACCGCCTACGGCTTTGACTACTTCGATACGTCGTTCCATACCCCGGCAGAGGTGGTCGATATGCTGGGCATTCCGGTGGTCATCACCGTAGCCAAGAAGAGTGCGTAGTCGATGGTCTTGCGCCACTTCAACCTCCGCGAGCAGCCTTTCGGCGTCACGCCGGACCCGCGTTTTCTTTTCGACACGCCGACGCACCGGGAGGCGCTGGCCGGGCTGCTCTACGGAATCGAATCGGATGTGGGTTTCATTGCCTTCACCGCTCAGCCCGGCATGGGCAAGACCACCATTCTATTCGAAGCGTTGAGCCGCCTAGGCAAGACCGCGAGGACTGTGTTTCTCTTCCAGGCGGTTTCCAACCCCACCGAATTAATTCGCGCGTTGCTCATCGACCTCGGCGAGAAGAGCCCCCAGGGGACGCTGGTCGATCTGGAAACCCAGTTGAACGAAGTGGTGGTGAAGCAAAGCCAGACCGGTCAGCGCCTGGTGGTGGTTCTCGACGAGGCGCAGAACCTGGATGCTTCGGTTCTCGAAGCGGTGCGCATGCTGTCGAACTTCGAAACTGCAAGCCACAAGCTAATGCAAATCATTCTCTGCGGGCAACTGCAACTTGCCGACCGGCTGGCAGAGCCCGGTCTGCTGCAACTGAGACAGCGGATTTCGATCTTCGCCTCGCTCAAGCCGCTTAACCGGTTTGAAACCGCCGGCTACATCGCACACCGGCTCGCGGTCGCCGGCTGCAGAAACTCAACCGCGCTCTTCACGCCGGAGACAGTAGAGCTGATCGCGCGCCATAGCGGCGGCATTCCCAGGAATATCAATAATTTCTGCTTCAACGCTCTCTCGCTTGGCTGCGCGCTCGACAAAACCGTAATCGATGCGAGTGTTATTCGGGAAGTCATCAACGACCTGGATGCGCCGAAAGAGACGGTCACCGTCCCCATTTCCGGAGTCGATTTGCCGAAGGGGGAGCAGCCGAATGGATTAAGGCTGCAAGTCACCTGGTCCGGACTGCGCGTCGTGTCGATCGCCGCAATGCTCGTTTTGGCTGCGCTCACGGCAGGAAGCATGTACCTGGCGCGAGCAGGCGCGCTCCATTTTCCGTGGGCGGCTCAGGCCTTTTGGAGAGCTCAGAATCGCCCTCCGATGAATGATCGCTCTCCGACAGCGGTTGCCGCGGCGCTTACGGACGATCCGTCGCCGCAGGTATTCCCGGCTCGCCAGCTCGATGCCTCAGAACAAGCAGCGGCTTCTCCGCAGACTGAGGGCCAATCTGCCGCCACGCCGCAGGCGCCGAAAGCCGGGAAACACCCGACCGGCGGCCGCCAACGGTCAGCTGCAAAGCTCCGGTCCAACCGGGAGATCGCTCCGAACGGCCCGGTGCAGGTAGTGAATGCCCGTCGGGGACAAACGGTTGCTGGCATCTGCGCGGAAAAATTCAAAGGCTGCACTACCGAACTGCTGGATAGGATCCTCGAGCTGAACCCGGCAATCTCGGATCCGGATTTCATCCAGTCGGGCCAACGGATTATTCTGCCGGTCATCGGCGCTCAGTCGCAACATGGCAAACCAAAGCTGTCGGGTGAATAGCAAGCTCGAGTCGAAGCGAAAGAGGTTCTTCATGAGCAAGCACTTCGAACTAATGCAGCGGATTGAGAGGCAGCGGTCGCTTGGCATCGAACCCGACCCTGCACCGACCACCGCCATTGCCAATAGAAACCATGGCCCGTCGCCGGGAAACTGGGCCTCTGAGGAAGCGCTGCGTCTGGTTCAACAGGTTTTTTTGCTCCAAACCCAGGAGCCGCCGCGCGTGGTTGTCTTCGCGGGTATCGACCACGGCAATGGCTGCAGCCGGATCTGCGCCTCGGTTGCCCAAACCCTGGCCCGAAACGATTGCGGGCGCGTTTGTCTGGTCGAAGCCAACTTCCGCTCGCCCGGCCTGCCCGCGCTATTCGGCGTGGCGAATCATTACGGGCTTGCTGAGGCGCTGCTTGGGGAGGGACCCGTCGGCAACTTCACCAAGCCTCTTCAACAGGAGAATCTGTGGCTCCTTTCCTCGGGAACGCTCGGGGAAGATTCGCCAGGCATGCTGGCGTCGGAGAGTCTGCGGGCTCGCATCGAGGAGCTACGCATGCATTTCGACTTCGTCATCGTCGACGCCCCCCCGCTCAAACGCTACGCGGACGCGGTTGCCCTGGGCCAGGTATCGAACGGAATTGTGCTGGTGATTGAAGCTAACTCGACGCGCCGGGAAACAGCCGCGGCTGCCGCGGACGACCTGCGCTCCGCCAACGTGCCGATTCTCGCGGCGGTGCTCAACAAGCGCACTTATCCCATTCCTGAAAAGATCTATAGCCGGTTATAAGCCTCACGTCGGCTTCGATCGTTCGCCGCCTCAGGCGCCGGGTTGTCTTTGCGCGCGAATTGCCGCCGCGTGCCGACCCAATGATGCGGCTGCAAAAGGATCCGCTTCTCCGCGCCACAACCTGGCTCGCGCTCGCAACCCGCACTCCATTGGTTTGACCCCCCACCCCAGAGAACTGCGGAGGACCCCGATGAACGATCAACACCGATTGACCGTCCGCCTGCTCAAGATGTGCGATTTATTGCTTGTTGCGGTGTCCTTTCTGCTGACGACGATCTATCGCGTGAGAGCGGAGCGTAGTATTTCGCTGGCCCGCTTCCTCTCCATGCGAACCAAGATCTCCAACCTGCTGATCCTCATTTTCGCCCTCGTTGTTTGTCACCTTATTTTCACGCTTTGCGGCCTCTACGACTCTCGCAGGCTCACGGGCCGCAGCCGCGAGTTTCGCGATGTGGCGCGCGCCACCACGATCTTCAACACCTTCTTTCTGGCGCTGAGTTATGTCTTCTCGATCCGCATGGTCACCATGCAGTTCCTGGCGATCTTTTGGGGAATGACAACGCTGATGCTGGCTGCTTCCCGGTTCGCGCTGCGGCGGATTGCCGACCGGGTTCGCGTACATGGCCGCGACCTGCGCTACATGCTCATCCTGGGCGCTAACCCAAGGGCCCTCGAGTTTGCGCGACATATCCTGGCCAAACGCAAGCTGGGTTACCGCCTGCTTGGCTTCGTCGACGATGATTGGCCCGGCGCGGCGGCGGTAAAGGGCGCCGGCTATGAGGTGGTGAGCAACATCGCCGGCCTTGCCGAATACCTCCGCGGCAATGTGGTGGACGAAGTGGCCTTCTACCTGCCGTTCGGGTCTTTCTACCAGTACTCCGCGCAGGCGGCCGAGCTCTGCCAACAGCACGGGATCACCATGCGCGTTCACTCGAATTTCTTCGGTCTCAAGACGGCCAAGTGGAGGCCGGAGGAGTTCGACGGCGAACAGTACATCGCCACTTACACCTATTCGAAGGAGCTTTGGCCACGGACAGCAAAGCGATTATTCGACATCGGGGTAGCGGGCGGCGCTCTGGTTTGCCTGGCACCTGTCATGATCCTTGCCGCCATCGCCATTAAACTCACCTCGCCGGGCCCGATTTTCTTCGTGCAGGAACGCATCGGGCTGAATAAGCGGCGGTTCAAAATCTTCAAATTCCGCACCATGACGCCCGGCGCCGAGAAGATGAGGGCTTCGCTCGAAGCCATGAATGAAGCTGGAGGTCCGAACTTTAAGATGCGCAATGACCCGCGCGTCACCCCCGTGGGCAGGATTTTGCGCCGTTCCAGCATTGACGAAACGCCGCAACTGCTGAATGTTCTTGTCGGCGACATGAGTCTCGTGGGTCCGCGCCCGCTGCCTGTCCGCGACTACGAAGGTTTTAACCAGGACTGGCAGCGCCGACGCTTTAGCGTCAAACCGGGAATCACCTGCCTATGGCAGGTGGGCGGGCGCAGCCAGCTTACTTTCGAGCAGTGGATGAAGCTCGACCTTCTGTACATGGACGAGTGGTCAATGTGGCTCGATTTGAAAATTCTCACCCGTACCCTCCCCGCGGTTCTCCGCGGAGTAGGCGCGGTGTAGGCCTCTGATTGGTCTTTCCACGCACGAAAGTGAATGAGAGGCTCCGGGAACGCCAGCCAGCACATCCAGGCTCGCGTCAAGACCAGCCGCGTCGGTTTCGGCGCCCTTCAAGTCCACCTTTATTTTCCAAAACCTTAAAAGGAGCCTTGTATGAGTGTCGCCATCGTAAGCGGATCGTCGGGGTTAGTCGGGTCGGAAGCGGTCAGCTATTTTGCGTCTCTCGGAATGGATGTTGCCGGAATCGACAACGGCATGCGGGCCCGCTTCTTTGGCCCGTCCGCATCCACTCATTGGATGACCGAAAAACTGAAGAGCGAAGTACCGCGCTTTCGCCATTACGACGCCGACATCCGCAACGCGGACGGCATCCATCGCATCTTCGAGACCTACGGGAGCGCCACCGAGCTGGTGATCCACGCCGCCGCGCAGCCATCGCACGACTGGGCGGCCCGAGAGCCCTGGACCGATTTCACCGTGAACGCCAACGGCTCCTCGGTGATGCTCGAAGCTACGCGCCGCTACGCGCCCGACGCGGTCTTCATTTACATGTCGACCAACAAGGTGTACGGCGACCGGCCGAACCAGTTGCCGCTGGTCGAGCTCGACACCCGGTGGGAGATCAGTCCCGGTCACGAGTATGCATGGGGAATATCCGAGTCGATGTCGATCGACGCCACGATGCATAGCCTGTTCGGCGCTTCGAAAGTCGCCGCCGACATTCTGGTGCAGGAGTACGGGCGCTATTTCGGCATGAAGACGGTGTGCTTCCGCGGCGGCTGCCTTACGGGGCCGAACCACTCCGGCGCGCAACTGCACGGTTTTCTGGCGTACCTGATGAAGTGCGCCGTGACCGGAGAGCCCTATACCATCTTTGGCTACAAGCGAAAACAGGTGCGCGACAACATTCATGCCGCCGATCTGGTGCGCGCTTTCGACGCCTTCTTCCGCAATCCGCGT
Organism: Acidobacteriaceae bacterium; assembly: GCA_030040115.1. GTDB lineage: Bacteria > Acidobacteriota > Terriglobia > Terriglobales > Acidobacteriaceae > Telmatobacter. The sequence continues at coordinate 9,227 of JASHUH010000048.1, forward strand.
TGCGGCGAGGTCTACAACATGGGGGGCGGACGGCAGAGCAACTGTTCCATGCTCGAGGCGATCGCCCTTTGCGAGCAGATCACCGGCCGTGAATTCGAGTGTAACTACCTGGACGAGAACCGCCGCGGCGACCACATCTGGTGGATCAGTGACCTCACCCGCTTTCAGAAGCACTATCCGGAATGGAAGATTACCTACGACGTTCCGCGGATTCTGAACGAGATCTACGCCTTGAACTTCGAGCGCTGGAGTGAAGCATGCGTGATCTAGGAAAGAAAAACGTCATCGGCGTCCTGATCGATGCGGTGGACTACGAAGCCAGCGTCGACTTCGTCTTGCGGGCCGCCCGCAAGCGGCGGGGCGCGGCCATCTCCGCGCTCGCCGTGCATGGCGTCATGACCGGCGTGCTCGACGCGGCGCACAAGTACCGCCTCAACCGTTTCGACCTTCTTGTCCCCGATGGCCAACCCGTCCGGTGGGTGCTCAACTGGCTCTATGGAGCAGCGCTTTCCGACCGTGTCTACGGTCCTAACCTGACCCTGAAGGTCTGCGAGCGCGCCGCAGCCGAAAGCGAATCGATCTTCCTCTATGGTTCCACTGCGGAAATTCTCTCCGCGCTCCAACGCTCGCTCAAGCAGAGGTTTCCTGGCATTCGTATTGCGGGCAGTGAGCCTTCCAGGTTTCGCCGTCTCACTGCCGGCGAGAAGATGGCGTTAGCTGATCGGATTGTCTCTTCCGGAGCTTCCATCACGCTGGTCGGGTTGGGCTGCCCGCGGCAGGAATCGTTCGCATACGAATTTCGCGATGCGCTGTCGATGCCCATCCTCGCCGTGGGCGCCGCTTTCCCGTTCATCGCCGGCCGGATGGCGCAGGCGCCGCCATGGATGCAGGATCGTGGATTGGAGTGGCTCTTCCGCCTCTGCGCGGAACCGGGGCGGCTATGGCGGCGCTATCTCTATCTCAATCCCGCCTATCTGTTTCTAGTCGCCTTGCAGGCCACCGGGCTCTCACGGTTCGGCACCGAAGGACAAGCGCCCATCGAGGAGGTTCTGGCCGGATGAAACGCAACCACGCGAGGGGCCAAAGCGGGGATCAGACCGGGGAGCTATGCTGAGGGCGCGGATCAAAAGCAAACTGGCCAGAAACACGCTCTGGATGTCGATGGGGCAAGGTCTTCGCCTGGTTGTCCAGGCGGCTTTTTTCGCCGTCATTGCCCGCTCCCTGGGCGCCAGCAATTACGGATCGTTTGTCGGCGTCGCAGCGTTGGTGGGCATTCTGTACCCCTATGGAGCGCTGGGCAGCGGAAACCTGCTGGTCCAGGCCGTGGCGCGCGACAAGCGCATGTTTGGCGCAGCCTGGGGAAACGCTCTAGCCACCATTGCGGTTTTCAGCACATTGTTGGTCGCGGTGGCGACTCTGGCTTCGCGCGTCGCCCTGCCTCATACCATACCCGTGCGGCTAGTTCTGGTGGTGGCGTTGGCCGACATTCCCGGCCAGGGCCT
>JASHUH010000578.1 GCA_030040115.1 Acidobacteriaceae bacterium
GCCGTTTATGACGGCGAACACCTGGCGGCGACCGGCGTGGTTCTCGTCACCATCAATTACCGGCTCGGCGTGTTCGGCTTTCTGGCGCTGCCCGAACTCACCGCTGAGTCCGCTCATCATAGCTCCGGCGACTACAGCCTGCTCGATCAGATTGCCGCGCTCCGTTGGGTTAAGGAGAACATACGGAATTTTGGCGGCGATCCAAACCGCGTCACCATCTGGGGGCAATCCGCGGGGGCTTTCAGCGTCGATGCGCTGCTTGCATCGTCCCTCGCTGCAGGGCTTTTTCAACGCGCCATGGCCGACAGCGGCATCGGGTTATCACCGCAACCCATGACTGACCTTAAAGCCGCGGAAGCGAAAGGCCTGGAGTTTGCGGCAGCGCATCACGCCGTATCGCTCCAAGAACTTCGCGCCATTCCCGCCGTGGATTTGTCGCCCGGCCGTGGCTTTTCTCCCAACGTGGATGGCTGGGTTTTGCCCGAGACTCCCGCGGCGCTCAGCGAGCAAGGCCGCGATAACGATGTTCCCGTCATCACCGGGTACCAGGCCAACGACGGCCTGCTTGCCATACCCTCCCATGCGACCCTGGAATCATTCAATCAACTCGCGACGAGAATATACGGCGACCGGGCCGATGCATTCGCTAAGCTCTACCCGGCGAAGGACGACGCCGAAGCCAGAGAGGCTCTGTTGCAGAGCAGCCGCGACCGCAACCGCGTTTCGATGTTCCTGTGGGCGAGCGGCCGCGAAAAGAATCATCGGCAACCGGTATTCACCTACTTTTTTACGCGCGCCATTCCGTGGCCGCAGCACCCCGAGTTTGGAGCGTTCCATACCGGCGAGATCCCTTACTTCTTCTTGAATCTTGACAAGCTCGATCGGCCGTGGGAACCGGTGGACCATACGTTGGCAAAAACCGCTGCGGCCTATCTCAAGAATTTTGCCGCGAAGGGAAATCCCAATGGAGCCGGTTTGGCGAATTGGGCGAAGGTAAACGCGGTCGATCCTGCAACCATGGAGCTGGGCGCCCGGATTGGATCGATGCCCCTCGCGGATCAGGCGCGGCTTGCGTTTTGGATGAGCTTCTTCCATTCGCCCCAGGCCCAGCATGCGCCGCTTTTTTAATCCTTAGGCGTCGGGGACGGATTGGAGCATAGCGCACGCCATCCACTCTCATTTGCAATACCCCACCGCTGAAATGCCAGAATAGGGACCATGCAGACCGAGATTTCCTTTGCTCCCCTCTCGCAAATTGAGACCGAACTGCTGACCGTACCCGCAGTTGATACGCAAACCGCTAAGGGGATGGACGCCAAGCCCGCCCCGGTTCTGTTGACGGACGATGAAACAGTGAAGGCTGCCGCTGGGACGGTGCTTGAGAGCGGCGAATTCAAGGCCGGCGCCAACGAGACCCTGCTGCTGCACGCTCCGGCCGGACTGGCCGCGAGAAGGCTGCTCATCGTAGGCCTCGGCAAGCAGGCCAAAGCCACAGCGCACAGCGTGCGCAATGCCGCCGGAACCGCGGTGCGCTTCGCCAAGCCGCGCGGCATTCGCCAGCTGGCCTTTGCATTGCCCTCGTCCGAGATTTTGCCGGCCGCAGGCCCAGGGGTCCGGGCGGCGGTGGAGGGCGCCTTTGTGGGCGATTTCGACCCAGACACCTATCGCAGCGATCGTAAAGATCAAAGCATCCAGTCCTTCACGGTGTCCGCGCCCGCCGATGCGGATCGGGCTGCGCTCGAAGCGGCCTTCGTCGAAGGCGTCATTGTGGGCGAAAGCCAGAACTTCGCCCGCTCGCTGGTGAACGAACCGGGCAACAAGCTCACGCCCACCGTCCTGGGCCAGCGCGCCGCAGAAATGGCGAAGCAAGTCGGCCTCCAATGCGAGGTCTACTCCACCGAGAAGCTGCACGAGCTGAAGATGGGCGCGTTCTGGAGCGTCTCCCAAGGGTCGGCCGAGCCGCCCGCGCTCATCGTGATGCGCTATGAGCCGGAAGGCGTGACCGATGGTCCCGTGCCAGCCCTCGTGGGCAAAGGCATCACCTTCGACACCGGCGGCATTTCCATTAAGCCCGCCGACAATATGGAGAAGATGAAGTACGACATGGCGGGTGGCGCGGCAATGATCGGCGCCATGCGCGCCATCGCCCTGCTCAAGCCCAAGGTGCGCGTCATCGGCATCGTGTGCGCGGCGGAAAACATGCCCTCGGGCACGGCGCAAAAGCCGGGCGACGTGCAGACCGCCATGTCCGGCAAGACCATCGAGATCATCAACACCGACGCCGAAGGCCGGCTGGTGCTGGCGGACGGCCTGGCTTACGCGAAGCAACTGGGCGCCACGCATTTGATCGACGCCGCCACCCTGACCGGCGCCTGCGTGGTGGCGCTGGGCATGGTGAACGCCGGCGCTTTCGCCAACGACGACGCTGCCTACGCCCAGTTCGACGCCGCGCTCGGAGTTTCGGGCGAGAAGTTCTGGCGGCTGCCGCTCGGCGATGAATACATGGACCTGATCAAGTCCGAAATTGGCGACATCAAAAACACCGGCGGTCGCTGGGGCGGAGCCATTACCGCCGCTGAGTTCCTGCACGCTTTCGCCGAAGATACGCCGTGGATTCATCTCGACATCGCCGGCGTAGCCTGGGTGGAGGACTCAAAGCCCTACATCGCCAAAGGCCCCAGCGGCATTGGGGTGCGGTCCATTCTGGAGTGGGTGCGAACCTTCGAAGGCTC
>JASHUH010000579.1 GCA_030040115.1 Acidobacteriaceae bacterium
GGAATCGTCATTCGCCGAACGGAGTTGCCGAGTAGCGTGTCGGTCGGCCTCACCGCGCTCTATACCGGGAAATTGCGCGGAGATCGCATTACCGGCATGGGAACATGGTCATGGCCCGGCCATTGGAATGAACACAATCCGGGCGCCCCCTGGTTTGCGACCGTTCAACACAACGGCAGCCAAGCACTCCCGCCGGTTCCGGGGCCGCTTGTTTCGCCTGAGGTGCATGCCGACGGCAGTGTGACCTTCAGGGCGTTTCGCCCTTCCTCGCTGGAGATGTTCGTTCAGATCGATGGCGAACAGCCGGTGATCATGCAGAAAGACGACTTCGGTGTCTGGAGCCTCACGACAAAGCCTCTCGCCCCGGATTACTATGGTTATATCTTCCAGGACACCAGCATCCCAGTTATTGATCCATCGAATCCACTTATCCTGCCGAATTTATTGCAAACGGAAACCATGGTCCATGTACCCGGGCCATCTTCGCTGCCTTGGGAAATCAGTGACGGCCCGCACGGAACCGTAGATCATCATTTCTTTAAATCGGAAGTGATCGGCGACGAACGCGACTTCTACGTCTATACTCCTCCTGGGTACGACACCCGCGCCCATGTCAAATATCCAGTACTGTACCTGCTGCACGGTTACGGCCAGTATTCCAGCAGCTGGACAGAAGTTGCATTCGCCAACCGCATTCTCGACCATCTGATCGACGAGGGAACGGCGAAGCCGATGATTGTGGTTATGCCGGATGGATATGGAGGAACGGACATCCTGGCTCCGAACGCCTATTGGAACGATGACTTGCGCAAGCGGAACTTCGAACGGTTCAAAGAGTCGCTTTTCAATGAGGTGATGTCGCGAGTCGAGCGCGAGTACAAGGTGGCGACGGGCAGGGAAGCGACGGCCATTGCGGGCCTTTCCATGGGAGGCGCGCAATCGGTGATTATCGGGCTGAATAACCTGGATCGATTCGCATGGGTGGGCTCGTTCAGCTCCGGTGGGTTGAGAGAGAGCTTTGGCGAGGAATTCCCGGGATTGAACGCATCGGTAAATTCGAAGCTGCACTTGTTATGGGTTGCTTGCGGCAAGGACGATGGCCTGTTTAGCATTAACCGCGATTTTAATACGTGGCTAACATCCCAGGGGATTACCCACACCGATATCGAGACCCCCGGGAATCACACTTGGATGGTTTGGCGCCGGAATTTAGCGGCGTTTGCGCCGTTGCTATTCCGCTAAATTCCGTTGCCGATGATGAGGCAATGCAGGTCTCCGACGTCCTGAACACAGGTGAATATTGATCGACCGATCATAACGGCGAAAGCGAGTTGAATATGCGAATTCTCCGGACCCATCCGCAAGTGTTTCAAAGCGTGCTGTTGTGGGCGTTGTTAGGCGCTCTGGCTGGCGCCGCGGAGGCGCAGCAACACATGAATCGGGAACTGGCGACGGGGGCTTACCGGCCGGCATTTCCGCTCAAGCTGAGCGCGAATCACCGGTTCCTTGTGGATCAAAACAACAGGCCATTTCTAATCGTTGGCGACACTCCCCAGGGCCTGATGGGCCGGCTGACCGAGCAAGGGGCCGAAGAGTACTTTGCGGACCGCGAGGCGCATGGGTTCAACACCGCGGGCTGGATCGACGTGGCGTGCGCCGGCAACGATTATCCCGATAATCCGACCGGCGCCACGGTCGACGGCATTGTTCCCTTTACAGGGTTTGTGCCCGGAGGAACCGACTACACTCATTACGATATTTCCAAGCCGAACGAAGCGTATTTCACGCGCCTCGATCACATGGTCGAGATCGCCGCGGCGCACGACATTTTCGTGTTCATCGATCCGATGGAGACAATCGGCTGGCTCAAGACTTTGCGGAACAATGGGATGAGCGCATCCTATGCTTACGGACAGTATCTGGGACGCCGCTACAAAAAGCATTCGAACGTGGGATGGATCAGCGGCAACGACTTCAATAACTGGCGCGTCCCCAGTGACGATGCACTGGCGCAAGCGGTTGCAAAAGGCATCCAATCGGTCGCTCCCGAACAACTCCAAACTGTGGAGCTCAATGTATTTACTAGCTCCTCGCTCGACGATCAAGGCTGGGCGCCAATCATTTCCTTGAACGGCACATACACATATTCCGCGACTTATATTCAGATGTTGCACAGTTATAACCAAACGCCTATTATGCCCGCGTATCTGGTCGAAGCGCACTATGATCTGGAGCAAGTCGGTCAGCCAACCGATTATGGGACGCCGGAGGTTCTGCGCCGCGAAGAGTATTGGACCATGCTGAGCGGCGGAGTTGGCCAATTCTACGGAAACCGGTATAGCTGGGACCTTACGCCCGGCTGGGATTCCTACATTGACACACTCGGAGTGATACAACTTGGCATATGGAAAGACTTTTTCTCTTCTCTGCCCTGGCAGGATCTAGTGCCCGATCAGCATCACGAAACGCTCACGGCCGGTTACGGAACTTTCGGCGACGCCGAGGTGCATCTTGACCCGAAGTCGTTGACGGCGAAGATGGAGCCGCGTGTAAGTCAGAGCGACTATTCTACGGCGGCGCGCACGCCGAACGGCGCCTATGTGGTTCTGTACATGCCTACCGCACGGACCGTCACCATTGACATGACCCGACTGCGCGGCCCCGCCGCAGGCGAGTGGTTCGACCCGACAGCCGGGACTTACCAGATGATTTCCGGAGCACCTTTTCCCAGCGCAGGGACGCGACAGTTCACGCCTCCCGGGAACAACGCGGCTGGCGATAGTGACTGGGTGCTGCTCTTGAACGCTGCGGGTGCGGAAAAGCGGTAGTGGGAGGGTTCGGGAAAAAACCTCAGCTTTGGCGCTGGCGAGCGCTGAGGGACGCGGGAGCCTGGAAAGAGGACTACTTTTGAGATCCAGGATCAGGAAGGTTGAGCGCCTTTCGGAACCAATCCGATCGTAATCCAATAAGCACGGCGCCTGCGACCAGCCAAATAATCCCGGCCATCTTCTCCGGTGAGCAAACCCCACCCGACGACCGCACAAAAATGGAAGCCAAGCAATGGCGTGAAAACACAATGCCCCCGCGCCAAGATTTCAGAGCTCTACTCATTAAAAAAGCGTTGATTCATTCCCTTGCTGAAGTACGAGCTATTTGCCAGACAAGTCATTGCCGTTCGTGCGCAGTTGGCAGAAAAATCCGGGGCGTGCGAATCAGCGTCGAGTTACCCTATGCCAAACCTGTTTGTGCGGGCTTCGATCCCCACAGCCCGTAATATGCGATAAAAAGATAGCAGAGTAGGGGAAGCACGAAAGCGTGCTGGATGCCTATCTGGTCGGCCAGTGCGCCCAACAGGAAGGGAATCACCGCACCCCCGAGGCACGCCGTCATCATGAGTCCTGATCCTTTGCTGGTCATCGGACCAAGGCCGGCGACTCCCAAGGCGAAGATGTTGGGGAACATGATGGAATTGAAGAAGCCACAAAGCACCAGGGTCCAGATCGCGATCTCGCCGCTGGTGAGCGTTGAAGCAGAGAGGAACATAGCCGCGGCGATGCCGAAGGTCCCAAGCAGTCTGCCGGATGAAATCCTGGTCAGCATCCAGGAGCCGAGCAAGCGACCGATCAGTGCCCCGAACCAGTAGAGCGAGACTAGAAAGGAGGCGGTTCTGGCGCTGCTCATGCCTTGGTTCTTGAAGTAATTGACCGCGATGGAAGCCAGACCGACCTCTACGCCAACATAGAGAAAGATGCCTAATGCCCCCAGCACCGTATGCCTGTATCTCCAGATACTGCGGGTTGGGGTTAAGTCACCTTCCTTGCCAGGGTCCAACGCTTGGGCCTGGGCGCCAGGCGGCAGGCGCATAAACGCGACGGCGATCCCCAACAGTAGAAGCCCGGCGGCGATCAGCATATATGGCGCTTTTACCGTGCTGGCAATGCTCGCCGGGGAAGCCAGCTTGGCTGGATCTGTGAGAATGTAGGCCCCGGCAAGCAGCGGGGCGAGAGCCGCGCCGATGGAATTAAAAGCCTGCGCGAGAGTCAAGCGTGCGGGAGCGCTGTGCTCAGGGCCGAGGATCACTACGTACGGATTGGCTGCGGTCTGGAGCCCAGTCACACCTGCACCCACGATAAAGACAGCGGAGAGAAACATCGGAAAATTAACCAGTTTGGCCGCGGGAACAAACAGCAGGGCGCCCACTACCTGGATAAACAAGGAAACGACCATGGTTTGCTTGTAGCCAATGATCTCAATCAGCTTGGACGACGGGGCGGAGAAAATAAAATAGGCGAGGAAAAACGCCGAATCCGCAAGCATTGCCCATGCGTATCCGAGATTGAAGATCGAGCGCAGATGGGGCACAAGCGCCATGTTCAGGGTGGTGATGAACCCGAAAATGAAGAACAGCGCCGTAATCGTAATGAATGGGCCTATGTAGTCAGGCGCGCTTTGCGCCGTTGAGAATGCCGATCGAGTCGCCATACAACTTCCCATTTCCTGAAGGGTTAGCCTTACTTGAAATCTTATGCCGAGTTGAGGTCATTCTGCGACGAACGAAGCGCGCTTTCCGTCTCTGGATCGGATTTTTCCCGAAATCCAAATTAGAACCTCGCAATTCCCAGCGATAACTCTGCGAAACCATCGCTTTACACTTGAGCGGTTTGCGACAGCCGATGCGCTGGCTCCGTTTTTCGCGGCAGAACCCAAACAATCCAGGCGGCTACTAACGGAATCACCCCGAAAAGCACAAAAGCCGGCCGGAACGAATAATGGTCGACCAGCCATCCAGTGACTAAACTGAAAATCATTCCCCCCACGCCCGAGCCCATACTGGCGAATCCCCAAATGGAGGCCACCGCTCCCTTGGGAAAGACATCGCCGGGTAGAGCCAGCAGATTTGCCAGAGCGCCGCAATAGCCAAAGGTTGCCGCGGCAATGAGAGCAATGCATCCGGCTGCGCTGCTGATCCCTCCCACCAAGGCCGCCGGAGCCATTAATGCAGAGAAGATGAGGATCGCCATCCGGCGCGCCGTCGCCGGCCCGAACCCAGCGCGCGACAGACCGGTGAAGACAGCGCCGCCGGCAAGATTCCCCAGCGTCGCAGTGAAGAATGGGATCCATGCCGTTTCACCGATTTCCCGCATCGAAAAGGAGTGGGCAACCTTAAGGTATTGCGGGAACCAGAAGACGTAGAAATACCAAACCGGATCGCTGAAGACCTTCGAAAGGGTGAACTGCCAAAGGAATCTGGATCGCAGCAGCGATTTGAGCGGAAGGCGGTCCGGCTGCTCTCCTTTGCCGGTTGCTTCTGGCTCCCGGTACATTGCAAGCCACCCCAGCAGCCATAAGAAACCCAGCAGACCGATGGCGACAAATGCAGTCCGCCATCCACCCGCGAGCATAATCCATGCGAGTAATGGAGGAGCGAGAATGGCTCCGATGGAGGCGCCGCTGTTGAAGATTCCCGAGGCGTGAGATCGCTCTTCAGGGGGAAACCACTCGGTGACCAGCTTCACGCCCGCGGGATAATTGCCGGCCTCTCCAACGCCTAAAAGGAACTGAAAAATCCCCAGGCTCAAAGCGCCCGCAGAAAGCGCATTCAGAATCTCCGCGCCGGACCAGAACGCGATGGTTAAGCCGTAACCAATCCTGGTTCCCAGCCGGTCGAGCAATCTGCCTGAAACGCCGTTCATGAACGTATAAGCCAGCATGAAGGCAAAAACGATTCGCGCATAGCTGGTGGCCGAAATACGAAATTGCTGGAGCAGCACCGGCGCCAGCACCGAAAGCGTTTGGCGATTCAGGTAATTGATGACCGTCGCGACAAACGCGAAACTCAGCATCCACCATTTTCTACGGTCTTTCGCAATGAATATTCGCATCGGGAATCCCAGTTGACGGAAGATCGGAGTTGCGAGAGCGTCTACTGCTGATATATCATGAATTCACCTGAAATAGAGGGAAAAAGTGGTTGCGGCTGGACGTATGGCCGCCCATCGGTCGGGATTCCTATATCTTTTGGCCGCCTCAGAGGCCAGAAGGAAAATTCATGAAGGCGCTCCTTCTCTCCGCATACAAAAAATTAGACCTGGTCGAAAGGCAAATAGCCGCAGGCTGACGTTGACGACTAACTCATCCGTGTTCAAGGTGGTGCATCTGCGGAATGGACATGCATGGCTACAATGAGACGATGAAACTCCGTCTGCCGCCGATCGTCATGGGACATGAAGAAGCCGCCGGAACTGTTGAGGCTGGGGCAGCGCGCTGTCGGATTTTTGTCTGGGCGATCCTGTTACGTTCCTCCACCATTTCTTGCGGCAAGTGCTTTACTGTCGCTGCGGCTTGGTCAACCTGTGCGATCACCGGGAGCGATGGGAGCTTCGCCGCGCGATTTTCGCCGCGCGGGGCGTTTGCCGAGCACCGAACCAAATTTGCGCATCGCGTACTCCATTCCCCGCGCCATGCCGTTTGCGCCTGCAGCGCTTATTCGAGCCGTATCCGTCGCATCTCCCTTACCTCCATCGCACTGGAGGATCCGGTCGTACCCATGGGAGCGGGCATGATCGGTTTGGCCACGCTGCGGGCTGTAGTGCTGGCCGCTTTGGCGGGAAGCTCTTGACAATAAGATGATTTTGATATATCACTTGCAATCGAACGATCAAAATCGCGCTCTGTCCAAGTCTAAAGGGAGCGCGCCTGCCCGTCCCGATTCGATGTGAATCGGTGCGGGAAGAGCCTGATCTTCGCCAGGAGAAACACTCATGAATCGGAGAGAATTCCTTGCATCCGCTGCGGCAATGACCGCTACCGCGGCCTATCCCGGTTTGGCGCAAACGCCGGAGAGACTTCACGGGTTTCCTGCCTCGCGTCTAAAGCCCGTTCCCTATATTGAGACGACGCCCATTCCTGGATATCATTGGGCCCCATCAAGTTCGTACGAAGCCTTTCAAGATGCGAAATTTGGGATAAGGATTCACTGGGGCATTTACTGCATTTGGCATCGCGGCCCCGAATCGTGGCCGTTTCTTCCCATGTCGTTTAAGGATCGACAAACCTACAACAACCTCTATAAGACCTGGAATCCTGCCGGCTTCGATGCGGAGCAATGGATGGGTGTTTTCAAGGAAAGCGGCATGAGGATGTTCGCTTTCACCACCAAACATCATGAGGGTTTCAGCATGTTCGACACCAGGACCCGGGTGAAGAATCGGGCCAATTGGACAGCTCCTGGAGGGCCTAGGATTGAATCCTGCGATCTCTCCTATTCCATCATGGAAACGCCCTTCGGGCGAGACGTGGTGAAAGAACTCTGCGATGCCGCACACAAACGAGACATTAGGATTGATTTTTATTTTTCGCACCCCGATTGGTACGACGCGGATTTCCGTCCCTATGTGTGCCACCCATTTCAAGTGCCCTCTTCAAAAGCATGGATGGTCGAGGTCGACCGGCAAATGACGCAGCAGAGGCTGGGCGATCACGCCGTGATCGTACCCGACCCGACGGACGCCGACGTAAGGCGCATGATGGCCAGACATCGTGCTCAGTTAGTCGAGCTATTAACCAACTATGGGAAGATTGACATGGTCGATCTGGATATGTGGTTAGGGCCGCGCGTTTGGCCAGAACTTCGCAATACCGTGATGAAGATGCGGGAAATCCAGCCACAAGTCATGTTGCGGGTGCGCGGCATTGGAAACTACGGCGACTACTACACTCCGGAGCGGGTTGTTCCCGGATCGGAAGAAGCATCTGACAGGCCATGGTTCACCATCTATCCGCTGGGCACCGACTTCTCCTATGATCCGGACGGCGGCAAGTACAAGGGCGTCCAATGGATCGTCCACAATTTGGCGGACGCTGTTGCCAAGGGCGGCGGCCTGCAGATTGGCGTCGGCCCCAGTCCGCACGGCGAGTTTCACCCCGAGGCGATTCGTCAGATGAAAGGCGCCGGAACATGGTTGAAAGTGAATGGAGAAGCGATCTACGCGACCCGGCCGCGCAGTGGTTCGTTGTGGTCCGAAGGTGGAAATGTCCTTTATACCCGATCAAAAGACTTCCGATTCGTCTACGCCATTCTGACTGAGTGGCCGGGGACACAGATTGTCCTGAAAACGGTGCAGCCTAAGGCTGGCTCGAAAGTGGATCTCCTGGGCTCAACCTCAAGGCCGAATTGGAAATTCGATTCGGCGCGGGGAACGATCATCACGTTCCCTGAAAATTTGCAACAATCGGGTAACAGACCTTGCGATTTCGCCTGGAGCCTGAGAATCGAAGCAGCAACTGTTTAAGCCAAGAAGGCGCTTCGAGATTCCACCTATATTCCGCGCGAAGAGCGCTTCGCTCCGGCATTGCGCCTCGGATTCGTCGTCGTCCCGAAGGTCTTAACCGGGTCTTTGGAGACCTGCCGTAAAGTGAATTGGGGCTGGCGCAGTATGCAAATTGCTGGGGCTTGACAAGCGACGTGGGGTGATATGTCACTTCCTTGTTTTCAAAAAACGCCGTTTCGCTTTCAAGAGACCGATCGCCCGCAGTCTTAGGGGGACTGGGTCGGGGTGGATTCCATGTGTGTCGGGAACTGAACCGAGAGAGGCAAAGATGTGGATGGTTTGCGAGGACCACCCGCGGGGGCTACGGCGCCTGAAGCAGAAGGAAGAATTTCACGCAGCCGGTTTGCTTTGGGCGTGCGGCGGTTGATGTGATGCGGCAAATGCGATATAGATTACCGACAGACATAAGGAGCCGCTTGAACAACTGCCAAGTTCCACATGAAGCTAATCGACCACCATCTAGCCATCGGGAGTGGGAATTTCAAACGGAGAGATCAAGATGAATCGACGGGAATTTCTCAGCTGCTCCTCAACAGCGACGCTTGGCATCGGCTTAGCAAGTCGATTATTCGGTCAACCGCATCGGCCGAAACTCGCAGAATCCGAGAGGGCGACATCCGGGATGGCGCCGGGAACCGCAGAGTCTGCCTTGACCGGAACTTCGCCATTAACGACGGAAGGCGATCTGGCCGCCCAAATGGTGGATGCAATCCACCGGTTTCTGCTGCAAGAGACGGCGACACTAGCGGCTCGCCGCGCGGAGCTGTGGAACCCGGACTACACCTCTATCGAAAGCTATCAACGATCGATAGCGCCGAACAGGCAGCGATTTCAAAAAATCATCGGGGCCGTGGACACAAGGGTGGCGGCTCAACCTCCCGAACTGGTTATCCATTCGGGAAGCCAAGAATGGATTGCACAAGGCTCCGGTTACAAAGTGTACGCCATACGGTGGACGGTTTTTGGGGAAGTTACCGCCGACTCTGATGGGTTGCTCGCTGAAGGCCTGCTTCTCCAACCCGACGGGATGCCGGTGGCTCGCGTCGTGGCGATTCCGGATGCCGATTGGACGCCCGAAGCTCTAACAGGACTGCAACCCGGAGTACCTCCGAGAGCACAGTTTGCGCGACGCATTGCCGAATCCGGGTGTGAGGTCGTTGTTCCGCTGATTATCAATCGGGAAGATACTTTCTCCGGCATTCCCGGAATCGGCATGACCAACATGCCGCACCGGGAGTGGATCTACCGGATGGCATATGAAGTGGGGCGCCATATCATCGGGTTTGAAGTGCAAAAGATTTTGGCGTCGGTGGATTGGTTCGCGGAGCAAAACCGTGAGCACCAGTTACCGATAGGCGTAATGGGCTACGGCGAAGGCGGGTTACTGGCGCTCTACTCCTCGGCGCTTGACACTAGGATTGACGCGACAGTGGTAAGTGGTTATTTCCAGGCCCGCGAAGGTGTTTGGAAAGAACCTATCTAT
>JASHUH010000580.1 GCA_030040115.1 Acidobacteriaceae bacterium
GCGGAGACGGAAACGATCCGCTCCACGCCGAGTTGCTTGAAGGCGTAAATATTCGCGCGGAAGTTCAGCTCCGAAGGCAAAATGCGGTGCCCGCGTCGGTGGCGCGCCAGGAAGGCCACCTTGCGTCCCTCCAACTCGCCCAGCATAAACGCATCCGACGGCGCGCCAAAGGGCGTTTCCACCCGCTCTTCATAAATGTTGGTAAATCCGGGCATGGTGTACAGCCCGCTGCCCCCGATGATGCCGATCTCCGCTTGAGACAACGTTCGCTCCCTTGCCGACGATTTGCCCATTTCATCACGTTCAGCAAATCAAAGTATAAAGGGGCGGCGTGATGCTAAGTTCTGTATCCCTTCGCGCGAATCTCTGGGAGCTTTTTCCCCTTGAGATAGGTTATGATCCGTCCTGTGATCGATTCACACCAATTCGCGACCGGCGTAATCACGGGAATCGCCATGATCGTCTTGGGCGTTGTTCCTGGCGCGTTTCAGGCGGTTGCGGTACGTCTCATCGACCACTGCGATCGATTGATGAACGATTCCCACGGGCATCTCTCGCACGCACTGAATTCCGCTCTCCCCGATGGTTTGCCGCCCTCGGCGCAGCAGTAATAGGCGCTTCTTTTATTGCCTATCTTGCGAAATGAGCCATGGAGGAAATGCAGGATTGAGTGCTGTGCGTGCTAATTCCTGAAAGCTGCGTCGGCTTCACCGCTGATCAATCAGCCGAATCGTTTCCAGGAACACGTCCCCGTCAATGGTCAGGCTATGCGCGCTGATTTTATCCATGGTGTCCTGCGCCGTGTGGTGGTAGCTGTTGTTCGGTCCGTAATCCAGGTCGATCACGTCGATGCAGGGCACGCCGCGCTCCACAAACGGCAGGTGATCGTCCTCGACCGCCATGTCCTGCTGAAAAAAATATTTCTCGTAACCGAACTTTTTCGCCGCCTGCGCCACCAGGTCCACCAGCCAGGGCGTGGAATTGGTCTCGCGCTGAATATCCAGGTTCTTGTCGCCGATCATGTCGGCGAGCATGAAGGCCTTGATCCGGCCCAAGGTTCCATCGCGGCCCCACTCCGCCGCCAGGTGACGGCTGCCGTACGTCGAGTCCGAGGCCGACCAGCTTTGGATGGCCTCCTCGCCGTCGAAAAACACCAGCCACACCGAGTAGCCGGCGAGCTTCTTGTCGCGTGAGCGCGCCGCCTCCTCGCGCAGGCGGTCGGCGATGGCCATAAGCAGCCCGGTCGTCGAACCGCCATCGTTGGCGCCGACAAAATGGATGTTGCGCAAGGGATAGTTGGTCTCGTAATGCGAAGCCAGCACGATGATGCCGTTCTTCGCTCCCGGAAACCGCACAATAAAATTGTCCATCGCCACCGGACCGATCGGCGTATCGGCCGTGAATTTGTCTTCCTGCAACTGATCATGGTCGCGCAGGAAGTGGTCGCGGATGAATGCTTCGGCCTTGGCGTGCCCCGGGCCGGTGGGCCAGCGCGGCCCGATGGCCACAAACTCGCGCGTATATTCGAGCGCCCTGGCCCCGTCGAAATGTTGCTGTGCCCGAAGCGCCAAGGGCGCGAGCAACAACAATCCAGGCGCCATTCCCTTCGCCACCCGGTGAAAAGAGAAGCGCATTACGCGGACTCCTTGGCCTTCTTGCGCGCCGGGTTGACCCACCACGCCACGGCGATCCCAATCATGTACAGCGCCAGCATGGGCAGGGCGTAGATACACATGGTCCATGGGTCGGGACTGGGCGTGATGATGGCCGCCACCAGGAACACGGCCAGGATGGCGTAACGGATGTTCTTCCACAGAAAACGCGGGCTCACGATGCCGAACATGGCCAGGAAAAAAATGAGGATGGGCATCTCAAAGCTGATGCCGAGGCCGAGAATGATGGAGAGAAAGAACCCGGTGTAGTCCTCAATGGTGACCATGGGCGTGAAGTTGTGGCCGAAATCGACCACCAGAATCTTAATGGCGCTGGGCAACACCCAGAAATAGCCGAACGTCGCTCCGGAAAGGAACAGGCCAACGGTGGCCGCCATGAATGGAATCACGAAGCGGCGTTCCTTCTGGTAAAGCCCCGGCGCGATGAACAGCCACACTTCATACAGAATGAAAGGAGCGGCCAGAATGGCGCCGGCGGTTAACGAAGCCTGCAAATAGAGGTTCAGAGCATCCATGGGATGCGTAAAGACCAGCGATTTGCCGATGTGGATCAGCGGCGCCTGAAAGAACTCGACGATGCGATTGTGAAAGATCCACGCTACGCCAAAGCCGAGGCCGAGATAAATGGCGGAGTGGATGATGCGCCGGCGGAGCTCGTCGAGGTGCTCCATCAGGCTCATGCCGGGGAGCTCCGCGCGCTCGCTTACCGCCGCCCGCGCCTTGCTGACTGCCTCTGCGGGATCAACCATGACGCGTCGTCGGCTCCACTGCCGCCTCATGCTCTTCCGCCGCAGCTTCTGTTTCGCGATGATTCACTTCGGCGGGCGCGGCACCTGGCTCCGGGCCGCTGCCCACCTGAGGCTCCTGGGCAGCGGTGGTCACGGAGGACGGCGCATTGCTGTTTGCGCTTCCCGGCCGCTCTGCCGGAACGGGCTCGCCCGTCAAAGGCGGGCGCACCTGGAGGGGTGCCGGAGCCGCGGTTTCCGCTGGAGCGATAGAATCCGCTCTAGCCGTTGTCTCGGCAGGAGACGCCTGGCTCTCGTAGGCCGCGGCCGAATCCGCATAGGTTTCGTAAGAATAGTCTTCCTGCTCGGTAGAACCTTCGCTCGCGATGGGGGCCGGCGGCGTCATCTCCGCGACGGTTCCCGATTCGGCAACTGGAGCAGCGATGTGCGTTCCGGCTGGCTGCGGCGGCGGAACGAGCGTCAGCGAGCGTTGCCTTTCCGCTTCCTCCCGCTTGCGCCGGTCGGCTTCCTCGGCGTTGCGCAACTCCTCTTCCATCTGGAACTTAAAGTCGTTCGAGGCTTTGCGGAACTCGTACATGAGCTTGCCAATCTGGCGGCCGATCTGGGGCAGCCGGCGCGGCCCGAAGACCACCAGGGCCAGCACCATCAGGATCAGCGAGTCGGCCATGCTCAGATTGGCCACTTCTATTGGCGGCGATATTCCCATGAAACTTTATGATATATGGCCGCGGACTTTGCTCACAAACAGCGCGTACGGCCTAGGTTGCCGACTGGT
>JASHUH010000581.1 GCA_030040115.1 Acidobacteriaceae bacterium
GTTTGAAGCGGACCGCCTTGCCGGGAGCGATGCTCACCTCCGTGCCGGTGCGGGGATTGCGTCCGATTCCGGTTTTGCGGGCGCGCACGCTGAAAACCCCAAATCCGCGCAACTCGATGCGTTCGCCGGCCGCCAGGGCCTGCTTCAGCCCGTCGAAAACCGTATCCACCGCGGCTTCGGCCTTGGTGCGCGGCAGGCCGGTGCGTTCGATCACCTGATGGACAATGTCCTGCTTGATCAATGGAGTAACCTCTCTGACGGATTTCTCCCACTCTTGTGGAGTAGTCGCCAAAACTTGCCGCCGGGTTGCCGGTTCCCCATTGCTGAGGCTGACTTTCCAACCCCTCGAGCAACGGGCCATTGCAGAAAAGGCGACAGCCGAAACTCAGACCCCCTGTACCGCGCCCCACTCGGCTCATCGTACAGATTTTGCGGCAATTATGAAACGGCTGAAGAGGAATTGCAAGGCTTTTTCCACTCCCAGGGTCCACGCTGATCAAGGAATCGACCGGGCGCCGGGTCGGACTGTGATGTGAGATGCTCTAAAATGCTTCGTGACGCTTCCAATTCCGAAAACTTCGCGGAGAAACCATGCGTCTTCCTTCCTTGGCTCTCATTTTCCTCAGTCTGTCCATCGTCGCCGCCGCGCAAAACACCGTACCCTGGGGCTATCAGGGCAAGTACGGCCCGTTGTTGTGGGGTAAGCTCAACCCGGCCTATGCGGCCTGCGCCAAGGGCCATGCGCAATCGCCCGTGGATCTGGGCGGCGCCCGCCTCGATACCGCGCTCCAGCCTCTCCAGTTCCATTACATCGCCGGCCCGGTCACGCTGGTCAACGACGGTGGAACCATTGTCGTCCACGTGGATCCCGGTAGTTACATGATCGCCGACGGCGTGCGCTATGACCTGAACGAGCTCCAGTTTCGTCACCCCAGCGAACACGCCGTCAAAGGCAGGCTCGCCAACATGGAAGTCGACCTCGTGCATCGCAGCGCCGAGGGCAAGGTGGCCATCGTTGGCGTATTGCTGACCGAAATCCGCGATTTTCCCAACGCCACCATGGCCACCCTCTGGGCGCAACTGCCCGAAACTCCCGGGTCTTCCAAACGGATTACGGACATGATCGATCCTGCCGGTTTGTTCCCTCCCAACCGCGGCTATTGGGCCTATATGGGGTCGCTTACCTGGCCGCCCTGCACCGAGGGCGTGCGCTGGTATATCTTCCAGCAGGAAGTGAGCATCAGCCGCGGTCAATTGGACGCCTATACCCACATCTTCCGGATGGACACGCGCCCCTTGCAGCCCCTGCACGGTCGCCGCATCGACGCCAGCGAATAAACGCGGCTCAGCTTGCAATCCGGGCTGCTGTTTTTCCACCGATGCGGGCGCCCCATCCTTGACGCGTCTTTTGCGTCAAGGATGGGAGGCGCAAATTCACGCGGTCACAGAATTCGGTGACCGGCCGGAACGCTGGATGATCTGCTATCCGGCCTAACCCTTCATGAGCGGCTTCAGGTTCAACACTAAGCCGCCGTTCTCGATTGCCGCTTTGACACCGGTGAGATCGGCGACCAGGTAATGGGCGGCCTCAAGCGACTCGATTGGGTGAGAAAACGTCGTCGCTACCACCGTGCAGCCGGCGGCCCGGCCAGCCACTGCGCCCGAGGACGAATCCTCAAAAACCACGCAGCCCTCCGCCGCTATGCCGAGCAGCGCGGCGCCCGCGGCGAATGGCTCCGGGTGAGGCTTCCCGCGCGTCACCTGATTGGCAGTGACCAGACCTTTCGGCGCCGGAATCCCGCCCGCCGCCAGGCGTGCGCGCGCCAGTCGCTCTGTGGCGCTGGTGACGACAGTCCAGCAATTCTCAGGCAAAGCCGAGAGCAGCTCCAGGACCCCGGGCAATACCGTGAGACCTTCGTTGTCCTCGATTTCAAGATCTTCGATGATTTTGAGCTCGGCCTCGCTGTCGAGGTCGGGGCGCAAGAGAGAGAGAGTCTCAATGGCGCGCCGGCCGTGCGCGATGCGCACCGCGTTGACGGGATCGACGCCACGCCACCGGGCCCATTTCGTCCAGCTGCGCTCCACTGAGCCGAGCGATGAAATCAAAATCCCATCCATGTCGAAAAGCACTCCCCGGCAGCGGATCTGAACTGGGGAGGGAGCAATGGCAAGGCCCATGAATCGATTGTATCGGGGGCCGGGCTCAAGCACATCGCGCCGCGCGCACGACGCGTTTTTTTGCGGCCGCCGGCGCAAGCGGTGCTTGTCTGAGGGCTGGAAACCAACCCTACGGCTCTTTTCCTCCCCGTTCGGGAAAGGAAAGGCGGACTTTCGGCGGATCGGCGAGGGTGAGCGAAGCTCCCAGCGGTCGTGCGCGAAGCCCCACGAAAACGCGGCTGTTTTTTAGAGTAACGGCGCCATCGGCGATCTCGGCGTCCGCCGTCCAGCGACTGAAATGCAGCGTCGCGGCCGCCCTGCCGGGCAGCATTGCGTCGGATTGCGCTCCGTCTCTCCTCTCCGTTGCGGGCGCCGGGATGGTTCCGCGTAACCATTCGAAATGCAAATCTCCCTTGGCGGATTGAGCCAGGTCCTTGCCCGTGAAGCCGGAGAGGTCCACCTTCCCGGTGGCGTTCAATGTCCCTCCCGACCATTGCAGGCCGAGCAGCTGGCCCACCGCCGCGGCGGTCACCTTATCGAAATGGCAGTTCAACGTGTAGACGGGCGTGTTGGGGTCCGCACCCGACCGGCGCAGCGTCCCCGAGCCACTCAGCCGGCCGCCGAGAACCTCGGCCTTGAGATTAGAAAACTCGGCCCCGTCAGGCAAAATGTGCAGCGACACCGAAGGTGCGTGGAGCGTGACCGGTCCAACAATGAACACGCCGGCCTCCACTGTCCCCTCCATTGGTGGCCAGACGGGCGGCGAGGACAGATGAAGTCGCGCAATCAGGGTTGACAGCAGCGTCCCGTGCTCCTGTGCTCCCAGGAAAGCGGCCTGCAGCGCGGCCGCATCGAGCCGCGCGAACTTCACCTCGAACTGCAGAAGGCAAGCTGTGGGCGCGTCCGGCGGCGGACAAACATCGGGGACCGTTAGGGCCGCCGTCCCTTTCACCGGGCCAAAAGAAAAGTCCACCGGGCCCCAACGCAGCTCGTCGCCGCCCAGTTGCAGCGTGGCCTGCGCGATCTCGACTCGGTTGGCCAGGTAATCGGCTCTCCAGGTTGCGTTATGGAGGGTCACGGTTCCCGTCAGCGAGTCCTCCATTGGACGCTCCGAGGCTTCGGCCTGAACCGTCTTAGCTGCGGATGGCATGGAATTCTGAGTGGCGGCGACGGGCGGGCCGATGGCGCTTTCCGGGCGCGTCATCCATGGCCCCTCCGCCTGCAGATCGAAATTCGCCGTGCCTCCGGAAAGATCATCCAGCGCCGAAGCGTCGGGCAGGCCCGCGGCGTGAGCCAGTTCCCTGGTCCGCGCCAAGCTGGCCGGGCCGCGCATGGCGGCGCGATAACCATAGGAGTCCAGTCTCAGATTCACCACAACGGGTGCGGCTTCTCCGGCGGGAACGGCGGCCGAGCCGGCAAGAGCTTCAACGTGGCTTGCCGGGAAAGAAACGGGCTCAAGGACGATCCGTTGGGAGCGAATGGGTTGGCTGAGTCCGCCACCGCTCAGCTTCAACCCCTCAATGGCGAGATTCCCGGTCAGCGGGCCTTGCGCGGGCTTGCTGGAGCGCCGCACGCGTTTCCCGGCGCGCGCGGGCTTTCCATCGGGGCTCCGCCATGGGTCGGCGTAATCGATTCTCCCGCTGACCACCCCCGCAGCCTCCAGATCCGGAGCAAATCCTTTGCGCAAAGTGCGCAGAAGGCCGAGACCGGCGGCCACGGGAACGCGATTCAGAAGGAGAGAAAAACGAGGTGAGCCTCCCCTCCCGGGCAGGTCGCCGGTGAGTTGCAAGCGGCCGTCGCCGAGCGGCGAATTACAGGCGAGGCGATCGAGTGCGCGGCGAGAGTAGTGATAGACAAAGGCGCAGTTGGCGTCGAAGTCCAACGCTTCGGCTGGAGCGAACTCGGCCCTGCGGACGCCGCTGGCGCGCAGGCGCGTGGTGACGCGGGCGTCATCCGGAGTCCCTTCGAGGTGCAAATTGCCCGTCAAATCCCCTCGCCAGCCGGCATCTGAACCGGTCAGAAGCCGGCTGAGTTGCCCGAGCTGCGCCTGCCGCCAATCCAAATCCAGACGCACCGGCATATCGAGAAGCCGGGGAGCGCGGCCCAGCGTGGCTTCCAGCCGGACCATGCCGGTGTCGGCCATATCCAGGCTGACGTCAGTGCGCGCCGGCTGGCCGCGGAGCTGGACTCGCCACACGCCGGGGCTCTCCTGCCAAAAGGTTAGATCGGTATCGACCAGCGAGAACGGCAGCTTCTCGGCCCCATCCTTGAAATTGATGCGGGAATTCGTGGCTTCCAGGGAGGGCAACGGGACGCCGCGGCGCTCGCCCGCTGAACCGCCGGCCTTGGCGGCGCTGCGAAACAACGGATCGAGGTTCCATTGGCCAGGCGCGGCGCGCACTAGATTGAGGCTGGCTTCGTCCACGCTGATGCTGCCGATTTCCAGACGGCCCCGCCACAACGGCAGCAGACGGATCGATGCGGTCACAGAGTTGGCATGGAGAACCGGTTCGGCCCCGTACGCAGGATCTTCGGCTACGCTCAGATCGGTGAGCACAAAGCCGGGCCAGGGAAACAGCCGCAACTCCACCGACGATAGCCGCACCGGACGCCCGAGCGAGCTGGCGATCAATTTCGTGATGCGCGTCTTGTATCGCCCAATGCTCACCAGGGGAGGAACGAAAACCACCACGGCCAGAATCGCCGCCGCCCCGAACAGCGTCCAGCGCAGCCGCCTGCGCCCGACAGCAGGTTGCCGAAGCTGCGCTTCCTGCGTCCCCATTTTCACGATTCTAGCTTCCTAACGCGTCCGGTGAAAGGTTCGCTTCCACCGCGTGGCGGTGAAGAAGTGGAGCGCCACGTGCCCCATCCACTCGATCCTGCTCACCAGTCCGGTCTGCTCGTATTCCGACTCCGGGGACCGGAACGACCAGTAGTTGAACAGTGGCCTGCCCACAATGTTCGCGCGCAGCACAAATCCCCAGAAACGCGAATCCAGGCTATTATGGCGGTTATCGCCCATCATGAAGTACATACCCGGCGGGACCACCAGGTCTCCGTCCTGGATGTACTGGGGAAACGCAACGTCCCACGATTCGGTCGAACCGGGAACCTCGCTCGGGGGAACGGCAGGGAAATCATCCAGAAACTCGTTGAAATTGTCGGGCGTTGTCGGCTGGGCATACGGCTGCGCTTGCGCCACGCCATTGACGATCGCAATGCCGTCGCGCAGGTGGATATGATCGCCGGGCACGCCGATCAACCGCTTCACCAGAAACAGGTATTGCGGTTTCCCTTCTGAGTCCAGGTCCGGCTCCGCCACCGGCTTGATGAAAACAATAATGTCGCCTCGCCGGGGCTCACGGTAGTGCACCAGCGGCTCGATCCACTTCGCCGGCGGGGCCAGCGTGATGCGGTCCACCACCAGATGATCGCCCACCAGCAGCGTGTTTTCCATGGAGCCGGACGGAATCACGAAGTTCTGGGCCAGAAAAGTGAGGATAAAAAGGCCCACCACCAGGACCGAACAGATGCCGGCAACCGCCTCGTATGGCGTTTCTTCGACCCTTTCCGCCGTTGCTACTTCCAGCTTTCGCCGAGCCTCGGGCGGCGCCTTGGAGACCAATGCCTTCTGTTTTGTCATCAATCGCTCGTTACGGATCAACTGATCGTTGCGGCCTTCTTGGCGCGAAGATTCGCCCTGTTTCAATCCGGACCCGAATCAGTGAACTACGCGGAAAATCCGCTTCCAGCGCGCGAATTCCTTCCACCGCGCCGAAAAATCCCTGTCGTGTCCGAGTCTATCATCCGCAGCCTGATCGACATCCGTGGTCGACGGCCGGTAAAGCGAGAAGTAGATGATCAGCGGGCGCGCCATAATCGCCCGGCGTGGCACAAACCCCCAATAGCGAGAGTCCAGACTGTGGTTTCGGTTGTCGCCGAGAACAAAATACTCTCCTTTTGCAATCACCAGCTCGTCGTGATGCGTCAACCTCTGCATCTTCCGCCACCATTCCGGATCCACATCCGGGTCGGTGTAGATCTTGGGCGGAAAGTCGTCACGGAACGAATTCGGCGGGGCCGGCTCAAACGAGGCGTACGGCTCGTCCAGGGGTTTGCCGTTAATCAGGACTCGGCCATCCTCGATGCGCAGGTGGTCGCCCGGTAGGCCGACCACGCGTTTGACCAGCAAGGGAGGGTTTGGATGGTGAAAGACGACAATATCGCCCCGCGCCACCCGGCGGTAGGGCATCAACCACCGGCTCAGCGCGTCGGACGGCGCGAAAATCTGCTTATTGAAGAGCAGAAAATCGCCCACCAGCAATGTGTGCTCCATACTCTCTGAAGGAATAAGGAAGGGTTGCATCACAAAGGTGAGCACAAACAGCGCCACCACCACCGTACGCAGTAGCGAAGCCAGCGCTTCCGGCAGTGTCGGCAACTGAAGGCGAACGCGCTGGATCGCAGCGACCGTCGAACCCGTGCGTTCGGTAAGGGTGGTCACCTGGCCGCCGGCTCCTCCCGGTTGAATTCGACAAGCTCTTTCAGTTCGATGCCGCCGGCACCCGCCGCGCCCGCCGCGTCCGCCGCGAGCACGCCTTCCAGAGCCCGCCGCGCGGCGTCCTGCTCGGCCAGTTTTTTACTGCCGCCCAGTCCCCGGGCCAGCAGTTTGCCGGGTTGGCCGTCTTCGCCGTTGAGCCGCGCTTCCACCAGGAAACGCCTGCGATGAGCCGGTCCGGTTTCGCGCTTCACCCGGTAAACAGGGGCCCCGGCGCGCAAAGCCTGCAAACGCTCCTGAAGCGCGGACTTGTAATTGCCGAGCGCCGCGCCCAAGCGCAACTCCGTCGCCAGTTGTTCCACGGCTGCGCCCATCACATGGCGGCGGACGAAGGCGCGCGCCGGTTCCAGCCCACCATCCAGAAAAAGCGCCCCCATCACCGCTTCCATGGCGTCGGAGAGCACGCTGCTCTTACGCCGCAGACCGCTGTGCTCCTCATTGCGGCCTAAACGCAGGAACTTGCCGACGCCCACCTTGCCAGCCACACCGGCCAGGTGCGGCCTGCTTACAAGCTGCGCGCGCACGCGCGTCAATTCGCCCTCACTCCAACCGGGCTGCACGGTGAAAAGTGTCTCGGCGACTACCAGGTCGAGGACTGCGTCGCCCAAAAACTCCAGGCGTTCATTGTCACTGGCGCACGCCAGCGCCCTGTCATCTGCCTTGCTGGCGGTTTGCGCCCGCTCCTTGGCAAGGGATCGATGGGTGAGGGCGCGCACCAGCAACTCACGGTCGGCAAAGCCATGGCCGATGGCGGCTTCGAGCTCGCGCAAATCCGGTTCCACGCATTCCTTTTCCGATTGGTCTTCCTCGCCAGAGTCAAATTCGCGTCGCTCTTTGGCTCGGCCGTCTTATCGGGGGAAGCGAGCGACGCGGAGCGGTTTGCCCAAAAGCGAACGGATTCAGAAGGTTCGGCCAGGTCCCTCAGTCCCTCAGTCCCCAATCCCTACTGCGGCGGTGCGCTTCCGCCCGGCGTAGCGGCTTCCGCACCCGGCTTGGCGGGCTCGCTCGGCGTCGCGGTCTGCTGTCCAGAATCCGAGGGCCCGTTCGGCGTCGCAGCCCCCGCACCAGGTTTCGCCGTCGCAGCCGGCGGCGCAGTGTCGTCCGCGTCGTCATCGCAGGTGTATCCCCGTACCGTGTAGGCCGTCTTCACGCCGCGTTCGGCCGCCAGCCGGGTATCTTCCTGGCCGTCCCGCGCCACTAACGCTTCCTTGTACTCCGCCACCGCCTCATCGCGCTTGCACTCCACGTCCAGCAGGCGGCCTAAGTAAATGTGCGACCAGGCCAGCAGCCGCTGCTGCTTGCTGGTGGCGATCGTCTTCTGAAAATCGTCAATCGCCTGCTCCGGATGGGCGGTCATCAGCGCCACGCGCGCCAGAATAAAATTGGCGCGCGCGCAATCCTCTTTCGAAGAGGTCGATCCGGCGGCCAGAACCTTATTCGCCATCGCCGTCGCCCCAGCTACGTCGCCGGTGGAAAGCTTGGCTTCCGCCAAATCGAGTCCGGTCAGCTTCCGCGGCTGGCTGCGCTGCAGAACCTCAGCGTCGGCCTGCTGGTCGAAGACGACGTGGCGCGCCCGATGAATCTCCGCATCCACATCCATGCCGTACACCATTTCTCCGATGGTGTCCGTCAGGCTGGCCGGATCTCTCTCGAATTGCAGCAATTGACCGTAAAAATATCCGGTCAGCACGAAGCCCTGGGTCATATCGTGACGCACCAGGGCCTGGCGTACCGCTTCGGCCTTCTCCAAAGTAACTTCACGTTGATGCTCATAGCGAGGCAGCTCGGCGCGGTCCACCCCCTCCGGAACTTTGAAGATCGGAATCCCGGTGTCCATGGTGCGCGCTTCGATGGCCTTGATCAGGCACTCGATGGTCAGAGGCACTACGCCGGAGCGGAAGTGGTAATCGAGCGGCGCGTCGGCAATCGCTTTCAGAATGGGCTCTTCGCGGTCGATGGCGTTCGAGCGCGCATACAGTAGCGGATCGATCACGTAATGGAGATAGGTGTGCCGCACATCCGCCATGGGGATCTTGCCGTTCACCGGCGACACCACCACCACGTAATCGGTGCCGTAGATACGGGCGTTCACCGTGCTCGGCGAAAGCATGGGCTCGACCACCACGACGAAGCGGCTGCCGATGTAAGAGGAAGCCGGCATTTTCAGATAAAGATTCGTGGCCACGATCATGTGCGAGAGCGGGTCGTGCAACTTGTCGATTTCTTCGTCGTAGGCATGGTGCGTGGTCAGCCAGATTCCGTGCAGATCGACCGCCGCCACGAACTTGCGCAGAATAGGCAGAATCTCCACCACCTGGGTCGCATCGGGCGGCATCTCCGTCAGGTCGGCCGTGGTTTCCAGCGCCGGCGCCGGCGTCAGGTAAAGAGCCAGCGAGATGTACTGCGCAATGTCCTTTTCCGTCCCCGTCATGCGGTGCTGCGCGATATAAAGACACAGCGCGTCGCGGTTGTTGCGCGCCTCTTCGCTCTTGGCCAGCGTCTGGTTCATTTCGTCGCGCACGTGCTGGCGGATGGGATCGCTTTCCGGAAGGCCCTCATCGTAGCCGCAGGCGTTCAGCGCCGCGGCCATGATGAACACCGGCTCCGCGTCGATGAGCGAGATCATGGGTCCGGCCGGATCGATCAGCGTCGGCGCCTTCTCCTGCACGTACATCGGCTGCGATGAAGAAGTAGACGAGCTTGAGCTCTGCGGCGCATTGCCCCCGGGGGATTGGGCCCTCGCCAAGCCAGGTGAGAAGCCGGTAAACAAGCACAAGCATACCCCGGAAACAATCGGGACGAACGGCCGAATTCGATGCGGCGCCATGGGAAGATCCTGGTCTTAAGTCTATTGAGACCGCAGAGCAGGGTCAAACGGGGCCTCTGATCGTTTGCCTTGGCGCCAATGTGAGTGCCCCATTCTTGACGCGGCTTTTGCGCCAAGGGTGGGAGGCGGAAATTCATGCGGTCACAGACCAGGGCGGCGCTGGAAGTCCTCCCGGCTGGGAACCGCGGTTTGGAGCGCGGGTAAGCATCGTTCTACCATAGACGCTGCCCGGCAGTTCCGCGGCAGGAGCGTGACAGTGATCTCGGCCGAAGCCATTGTGGCCTTGCACGACGAGCGAGCCCGCCTTTGGCACCAGCAGCACGCGTCGCCCGACGAGCCGCGGCCCTCCCCGCCATCCCCGGAGCAATCCTCGCCCGGGGAGTGGCTCGCCGCGGTGGCGCGCCAGCATCGCGCCAACTTCGACCTCTGGCACATCGAAGATGAGGCGCGGGCGCCCAACGTGACCGACGCTTCGCTGGCCGCGGTCAAGCGCTGCATCGACCGCACCAATCAGCTCCGCAATGATCTGACCGAGGAACTGGATCGCTTCCTTATGGGCTGGCTCGAGCGCCGGCGTCTTCCCAGCCCCTCGGCGCCGCTGCACTCCGAATCGCCTGGCCTCATCATCGACCGGCTTTCCGTGCTGGCGCTCAAAATCTACCACACACAAGAGGAGATCCACCGGCCGGGTGCTCCGGCAGGCCATATGGACCGCAACCGCAACCGCTTGGCGATTCTTGAAGAGCAGCGCGCCGACCTCGCGCGTTGCCTCGACGCGCTGTGGCGCGAAACCCTCGCCGGAACCCGGAGATTCAAGATGTACCGGCAATTGAAAATGTATAATGATCCCGCGCTCAACCCAGCCATCTACGGCCAGAAGACTGCCGCGCCGGCGGGATAACGGCGAATGCGGCCATTGACGTCGGGCGGGGTTCTGCGTATAAACATGGCCTAAGCAGCGTTGTTCTCCATCGTCCGAAACGTCCGGGAACCCATCCGGTTCGCTTCCGCCTTCGAGAGCGCGCGCCAGTGACAAACCCATGATGCAAGAGGCCCGATCCGCGGCGACCAGCCGCATGAAGAATGTCAAGCCACCGGCAAAGCCCGACGGTCACGCCGTCGTTTTCCGCGACTACCAGGTCGCAGTGCAGTTGCTGCAACAGGGCAAATACGAGAAAGCGCGGGCGGCTCTCGAAAAGCTGCTTCCCGCAGCCCCAGCGGAGCTCAAGGAACGCTGCAAAATGTACATCCAAACCTGCCAGCGGCAATTGGAAAAGCCAAACTTGGCCTTTCTTACCCCCGAGGAGCACTACGATTACGCCATTTCCCAGTTGAATACCGGCTTTTACGAGGAAGCTCGTGAGCAGTTCCAGAGCATTCTTGCCGGCCATCCCGAGGCCGATTACGCCTTTTACGGGCTGGCGGTGCTCGACTCCATCACCGGCCGTTCCCAGGATTGCCTCGCTAATCTCGCCCGGGCCATCGAGCTGAACGTCAAAAACCGTCTTCAGGCTCGCGTGGACAACGACTTCCAGAACATGGTGGACGACCCTCGCTTCACCGAGTTGTTGTATCCTGAGATTCCGTAAGGCCCGATTTGAGTCCTGCATTAACCCCAACCGGTGAACTCGTGAGCGCGCCGTCTTCGGGCTCTGACCGCGCCGTGGCCGCGCGCCCTTTGCGCGTGGTGGCTATCGGCGGTGGAACCGGCCTCTCCACACTGCTGCGCGGCCTCCGCCGCCATGTGCTTGCGCCCGGCCAAACCGGCAATGAACCGGCGCAGATTGCCGACTTGGCCGCTGTCGTCACGGTGACCGACGATGGCGGCTCTTCGGGCCGTTTGCGCCGCGGCTTCAATATGTTGCCGCCCGGCGACCTGCGTAATTGCATGGTGGCCCTGAGCGAAGAAGAGGATCTCCTGGTGCAGCTCTTCAGTCATCGCTTCAGGGCTGGCGGCTCGCTCAAGGGTCACAATTTCGGCAACCTCTTTGTGGCCGCGCTCACCGAGATTACCGGCGATTTCGCGCTCGCCATTCAACTGGCGTCGAAAATCCTCGCCACCCGCGGCAACATCTATCCGGCTACCGCGGCCAACACCACCCTCATCGCGCATATGGACGATGGCTCGTTCGTGCGGGGCGAAACCAACATCACCGCCAGCCGCCGGCGCATCTTGGAACTCACCCTCGAGCCGCCCTGCCCGGCCCCGCTCCCCGAGACGCTCGACGCCATCGAGCGCGCCGACCTGATCACCGTCGGCCCCGGTTCTCTTTACACGTCGCTCATCACCAATCTTCTCGTCGACGGCATTCCCCTCGCGCTGAGCCGGGCCCGCGCTCTGCGCGTGTTTATCTGCAACCTCATGACCCAGGCCAACGAGAGCCTGGGCCTCACCGCCTCCGAGCACATCGAGCGTATGTACGAGCACACCCGCGCTCCCATTTTCGACTGCGCGCTCGTAAACACCGCGATGATTTCGGCCGAGACTTTGGCGCGCTACGCGGCTGAGGGCGCCGCCCCCATCGAGCCCGACATCGACCGCATCGAGGCTCTCGGCGTACGCTGTATTGTCGGCGATTTCCTAAGCGAAGAAAACGTGGTGCGCCACGCTGCGGCGCGCGTCACCAGCACTTTGCTGGCGCTGGCGCTCAACGCGCCGCTGCGCCCTTGATTCCAAGACTTGATTCCAGAATCGGATGGGCGCCCCACCCGCGCCGCACTTTTGTTTTTCCGGCCCGGGTTCGCCCGCTTGTTTTTGTACGAATGTGGGCGCCCCCTCCTTGACGCGTTTTTTGCGGCAAGGGTGGGAGACACGAATTCACGCGGTCAGAAACCCCGGCGGGAAACTACGTGGCCGTCATCCGGCGCAGCTTTTCCCGTTGCGCGGCAATATCCTCCACGGCTCCCTGCACGCGGCTCAACGTCGATTGAATTTCTTCGAGATAAATCGGCAGCGTGTTCCACCAGGTTTTCATCGTGTCCGGCTGGTCGATCATGGCCAGCGCTGTCCCCGTAGCAGCCGCCACCAGGCCCGCGCGCGTCTTGCCGGCCATCAGCAGCACCCCGCTCAGGGCAAGGCTGCCGGCGGCGGCTACGCGAACCCAATGCACCGGCGCAACCGTTGGAGCCCCAGGCGCGTTCTCGGGGTCGTTCCCCGATATCGAAAGCGGCACAACCACCATGGTTTCTCCTTCCCTTCCGCACTCCCTCGCCGGAGGGGCGGAGGCGCGTCTCGAATATCGCTCCACATCAATGACTCGCGCCAATCCTTCGGCAAATTCCGGATGGCGCTGGCAAAGCTCGGAAATTCGATAGAGTCTCCAGCGCCGGCGCGGCTGCGAAAACCTCCTCCTCCTCGCTTGGATGCGGTCTTCAGTCCAGGTCGAAATCCCGCAACGGCTTGCCTGCCGGCGCATCCTTGGCCTTGCGCAGCGCCTCGGCGAACTTCTTTTCAAACAGGTCTTCCTTGTTCTTCTCCGCGTCTACGCTCTGGCGAAAGATCGACTCCTTCCGCTCCTCGTGCTCGCGCATCGCCTTGGCCGCCGTCTCCAGGTCCTCGAACATCCGCTTCCGCGGCGCCGGGGTGTGGCTCACCACCAGCCCCGTCGCTCCGTCAATCTTCAGCATCGCTCCGCAATCCGGGCACGCCACCTCGAAAGTGTTTTCCTTTGCTTTTGCCTTTGCCATCACACTGGCATTGTAGGCGCGACGGCACTTGCTTGCCTATACTCTCCGCTCCGCCTCCCTCCGCCTTCTTGACAGCGCAACGCCTCAGGGCAAAAGATGTTTCCGCCAGATGATTCCCCACTTTTCGATCGCTTCACGATTTCTGTGAAGCGCAAATGGATTCGCGTGGCGAAAAACAGCTACCCCGCGTTCACTCTGCCGGAGACAAGCCCATGAAGAAAAAAACAGACTTCCCTCCCACCCTGAGCTCCCATCAGCTCACGGTCCTGCTCGCCCTGGCTTTGCCCTGCCTGCTCGTTCCCGGCTGCAAATCCGCCGCCCCGCCGCCCAAACCCGCGGAAAATCCCGCCGCCGTCGTTTCCACGCCGCTCAAATTCGAGCGCCTCGATCCTGCCGCCGACAAAATCATCCCCGCCGGCGCCCAGCTCGAGCGCATCGCCACCGGCTTTACCTGGACCGAAGGCCCCGTTTGGGCCGATAACCGCCTCTTCTTCGCCGAAATCATCAGCAACAGCATTCGCGCTTGGACCCCGGGCCAGGGCGTCAGCATCTTTCTCCAGCCCAGCGGTTACAAAGGCTCTGCTCCCTATGGCGGACACGAGCCCGGCTCGAATGGCATGACCCTCGACGCCCGTGGCCGCCTCACCGTCGCCGGGCACGCCCAGCGCGACGTCTACCGCTTCGAATCCCTCAGCCCCACCGCCCAAATCACCATCCTCGCCGACACCTACCAGGGCAAGCGCCTCAACAGCCCCAACGATCTGGTTTACCGCTCCGACGGCTCCCTCTACTTCACCGATCCGCCCTACGGTCTCCGCACCCAAAGCGACAACGATCCCGAAAAGCAGCTCAAGATCAACGGCGTCTATCGTATTCCCCACGCCCTCGATCAAGCCCCTGGCGCCCCGCCCGACCGCGCCCACCTGCAACTCCTCATCGCCAACCTGCCTCGCCCCAACGGCATCGCCTTCTCGCCCGGCGAAAAATACCTCTACGTCGATAATTCCGAACCCAAAAAACAGTGGTGCCGCTACACGGTGCGGCCCAACGGCTCGCTGGCCGACCCCAAGCTCCTCTACGACGCCACTTCCGACCCGCGCGCCGGCGGCCCCGACGGCATCAAGGTCGATGTCGAAGGAAATATTTATGGCGCCGGCCCCGGCGGCGTCTGGATCTTTTCGCCCGAAGGCAAGCACCTCGCCACCCTCGACATCCCCACCCGCGTGGCCAATATGACCTTCGCTGGACCCGACCGCCAGACGCTCTACATCACCGCCAGCGGCAACATCTATCGCCTCCATCTCCTCATCGCCGGCGAGCCGATCGTCCAGTCGAAATAAGACTCCGGCCCCCCACCCTGGCTTGCAATTGCGCCGGGGAGGGGAGCATGCGCTGAAGCCGGGCGCTAACTTGCTGACTCGCGACTGCGCGCAGCGCGGCTAACTTGCTGTTTTGGTTGGAATTCCCAAAAATCGCGCCACCACGTTTCTCGCCAGAAAGCCTCTTTCGCTGCCGCGACAACGGTGGCAAGGCCGCCTCGGGTCGCCCCCCATGCGCGAAGATAATCATGCATGACCGTTCTCAGCTCCGACGCCGTCATCCTCCGCACCTGGCCCCTGCGCGAGGCCGACCTCATCGTCAGCTTCTTCACCCGCGACTACGGCCGCATGAAAGGCGTGGCCAAATCCGCGCTCAAAAGCCGCCGTCGCTTCGGCGGCGCCCTCGAGCCCATGACCCTGGCCCGCGCCTGGTTCGCCGAGCGCTCCGGCCAGGAACTCGTCCGCCTCGATCAACTGGAAATCCTGCGCTCCCCGCTTTCGTCCGCCATCGATCACGCCCGCATGGCGGTCCTCAGCTTTTTCGCCGAAGTCATCGACCAAGCTCTCCCCGAGCGCGACCCGCAGGAAACCGTATTCCGTCTCCTCACTTCCGTGCTCGACCACACCACGGCCGCGCAATCGGATTTCGTCCAGCCTTGGATGCCGCT
>JASHUH010000582.1 GCA_030040115.1 Acidobacteriaceae bacterium
GTCCAGGACGCGGTGCTTACCGTGGTTCCGGGCTTCGAGCGCTATCCTCCCGAGCTGGCCTATCCGCCCGTCTCGCACACTCACGAGCCCGCGGTGGTTCTGCGCGAATCCGGAGCGAGCCGCATCGCCTATTTTCCCGGAGACCTGGAGCGCACGTACTGGCTCACCGGCCACGGTGACCTGCTGCGGCTGATCGATAACACTCTACGCTGGATCACGCACGATGAGCGCATCGTTGACGTATCCGGCGAGGGTTTTGTCGAAATGTTCGCCTGGGAGACGGGGCCGGGCTACACCGTGCATGTGCTGAATTACACCAATCCCGACGCCCAGCACGGATGGATCCAGGCCACCCACCCAATCGGTCCGCAAACGGTGCGCTTGAAGCTGCCTGCGGGCCTGCGTGTCAAGTCGGTCGATCTGCTGCGCGCCGAATCCAGCGTCATGTTTAGCGCTGATGGGCCATCGCTCCAGTTCACCATTCCCGGCGTCGAAGACTACGAGGTAGCCGCGATCACCGTCTCATAAGTTGCGCGCAAGGTCGTAAACCGCGGCGCGAGCAAGCTGCAAGCACGATCAATGAACAACGATCGACAATGAGAAAAACGAACGCCCACCCCTTAAGAGCGGCCGAAAATCGTTAGCGAACGATTTTGAACGCCGACTGGCTCTGCGCCGGCGCCCCAAAATCGGAGTCGAATCCTAGCGCAAGCTTCGCCGCTTCCGACATCTTGGCCGGGCTCCAAGGCGGATCGAAGACGATCTCCACCTTTACCTCGCTCACCGCGGGCAATCGCGCCAGCTTCGTCTCCACGTCTTTCTTGAGCACTTCACTCATTCCGCAGCCCGGCGCGGTCAGCGTCATTTGAATCTCGATGCGCTTACCGCCGCCCTCGATGGGAACCACAGCGGCCGAGTAAATGAGTCCCAGATCGACAATATTCACCGGAATCTCCGGGTCCCGCACCGTCTTCAACGCCCGCCACATCGCCTCGTCGCGAAATTCCACAGCCGCAGCTTGCGGCTCACGCTCCTCAGCTCGGGTTGTGGATTCAAAGCCCATGTTTCAATTCCGCAGCGTCACTCCGTAGAAACCACGTTCTGCTTGCCTTCGAGCGCCGATTGCATCGTATGCCAGGCCAGCGTAGCGCATTTCACGCGCACCGGAAATTTCGACACTCCGGCAAAGGCGGCTAGTTTGCCCAGCTTCGTCCGTTCTTCCGCGGTCTTCGCCTCGCCGGTCACCAGACGGTGAAACTCCTCGAAAAGCCGTGCGGCCGCCTCTTTGCTCTTGCCCTTCACGCTCTGCGTCATCATGGAGGCCGAGGCGCGCGAAATCGCGCACCCCGAGCCTTGAAAGCCGATGTCGCGAATGGCGTCGCCTTCCATGTCCAGAAACACCGTGAAGCGGTCGCCGCACAGCGGGTTGTAACCCTCGGCTGTGCGGTTCGTCGCCTCAGGGCGGCGATAATTGCGCGGCGCCTTGCTGTGCTCCAGAATGACTTCCTGGTACAGCTCGTCAAGTTCCGTCATCCAAACACCTCATGCGCCTTCGCGATCCCCTCAACCAGAGCGTCAATATCTTCGCGGGTGTTGTAGACGGCGAACGACGCCCGCGCCGTAGCCGGAATGCCGAACCGGTCCATCACCGGCTGCGCGCAATGATGTCCGGTGCGAATCGCGACGCCTTCGCGATCGAGAATTGTTCCCAGATCGTGCGGATGCACGTGATCGGACACAAACGAGAGCACGCCCGCCCGCTGGCTTGCTGTCCCGATCAAGCGCACTCCGGGAATCGCGCCCACGGCTTCCGTCGCGTAAGCCAGCAGATCCTGCCCGTGCGCCGCAATGTTGTCCATACCCAAGGCGCCCACATATTCGAGGGCCGCCCCCAAGCCGATGGCCCCGGCGATGTCCGGAGTTCCCGCTTCAAATTTGAAGGGCAGTTCGTTATACG
The DNA here is from genome assembly GCA_030040115.1 of Acidobacteriaceae bacterium. Lineage (GTDB taxonomy): Bacteria > Acidobacteriota > Terriglobia > Terriglobales > Acidobacteriaceae > Telmatobacter. Next base: position 1,958 of record JASHUH010000582.1, read on the forward strand.
TGGTTTTCTCGAAGGTGACGGAGCGAATCATGTCGCCGCCACCCTGGTACGGCGGCATGGCGTCGAGCAGCGCCGCTTTGCCGTAGATCGCTCCAATACCCGTTGGCCCATACACCTTGTGCCCCGAGAAAGCGTAGAAGTCGCAGTCGAGCGCCTGCACATCCACGGGCAAATGCGGCGCCGCCTGCGCTCCATCCACCAGCACCGGCACGTTCTGTCGATGCGCAAGGTCGATGATGCGGCGCAGCGGATTCACCGTCCCCAGCGCATTGGAAACGTGCGTCACCGCCACGATGCGCGTGCGCGGCCCGATGAGCTTCTCGAACTCCTCCATCCGCAATTCGCCGCAGTCGTCAATCGGAGCCACGCGCAGCCGCGCTTGCTTTTCCTCGCACAACATTTGCCACGGCACGATGTTCGAGTGGTGCTCCATGGCGGTGATCAGCACTTCGTTGCCAGCCGTCACGTGCGCGCGCCCGTAACTCTGCGCCACAAGGTTGATTGCCTCGGTAGCCCCGCGCACAAAGACAATTTCCCGCGCCTCACCGGCGTGAAGAAAATGTTGCACGGTCCGCCTCGCCGCGTCGTGGGCCTCGGTCGCGCGCATGGAAAGCGTGTGCACGCCGCGATGAATGTTGGCGTTGTCCTGCTCGTAATAGCGCATGATGGCGTGAATCACCGCCCATGGCTTTTGCGATGTCGCCCCGTTATCGAGGTACACCAGCCGTTTGCCGTGAACGCGCTCGCTCAGGATCGGAAAATCGCGGCGGATCTCTTCTCCATTGGGAAACCCCGCGCCCGGAGCTACGGCTTCTTGCGCCGAGGCTTCCTGCAGCGGTTCGGATATCGGCCGATGGGCCAGCCGCGTCATCCCACTTCCTCCCAGTTCCGCGCATTCTCGTCCGGGCGCTCAGCCCTCGCCGCAGGATGCGTGCGCCGCGCCAACTCGAGCAGGCGCTCCTGGATTAATGCCTCGGCGAACCTCCGCACCGGCGCTTCCTGCATCCGATCCAGGCATTCGGCCGCGAAGGCGTACAGCAAAAGGTTGCGCGCGGCGCCCTCGTCCAGTCCCCGCGAGCGCAAATAAAACAGCGGCTCCTCTTCGATTTGCCCGATGGTCGCGCCATGCGTGCACTTCACGTCATCGGCATGAATCTCCAACTGCGGCTTGGTGTCGATGCGCGCCTCGTCGGAGAGCAGCAAATTGCGGTTGGTCTGCTTGGCGTCGGTCTTTTGCGCGTCCTGGCGCACCACAATGCGCCCGTGGAACACGCCGTGCGCCTGCTCGTCGAGAATCCCGTTGTAAAA
>JASHUH010000583.1 GCA_030040115.1 Acidobacteriaceae bacterium
TCCCACTCCTACGATCCCGCCAATTACGACAAGGTCACGCTCGCGCCCACCACCATCGGCGCTCGCGCCCGCGTCGCCAGCCACTCCATCATTCTGGCCGGCCAAAACATCGCCGAAGGCGCGACCGTCGGCAGTTTCCCGCAATAACGCCGGCCGCCCTCAAAGATGCAATGCGCTGCGCGGCGCACGCGCAGAGACGCATCAACGCTGCGAAAAGCCGCTCTGCGCTCGCCCGCGTTGTTCCATGCGCGTAACCCCCGCATGCTACTCTGAAATTTCCAGCCGGTGGAGATTCCTTTTGTCCCAAGGCCGTTTCCTAATTGCCGTATTTGAGTTTGTTCTGCTGCTCTTTTCGCTCAGCTTTCACGAGTGCGCGCACGCGTGGATGGCCTCGCGCCTCGGCGATCACACCGCCCGCCTCCAGGGCCGCATCACTCTCAACCCCATGTATCACGCCGACCCCATCGGCACTTTTCTTTTTCCCGCGCTCATCATTTTCGGACCGCTCTTCGGTTTCACCCTCTTCAGCGGCTTCCTCATCGGCTGGGCCAAACCCACACCCGTGATCACCCGCAACTTCCACAAGATCGTTCGCGACGACAATCTGACCACCCTCGCCGGCCCGGTGTCCAATCTGGTGCTCGTCGCCATCGCCTTCGCCATCCTCGCCGGCATGGCGCTCACCATGCCCGGCGGCCGCGTCATCGTGCGCATGTCCTTTATCGCCGCCCTTAATCCCGCGGCGCTGACGCTGGCTCATCCCGTCGGCCTCCTCGCCAGCCTCGCCATCCTCATCAACCTATCGCTCTTCTTCTTCAACCTGCTTCCCATCCCGCCCCTCGACGGCAGCCGCGTGGTCCGCAATCTTCTCCCGTACAACGCCGTGCAGCAATACGACCGCATCGGCGGCTGGGTCAGCTATCTTCTCATGATCTTCGTCGGCGGCTTCATTCTCAGCCTCGTCCTGGGCCCCGCGCTCGGCCTGGTCTACAACGCTCTTCTCCACGTTTAGCGAATTGCAGCACACAGAGCGCGCCTCGCTACAATAGAATCAGCCACTGCGGCAAAACCTTTGCTCGACGGCTGCACTCGTTCGCGCGCCGTTCCGGAAACGAAAAAACATCATGCCTGAACCCGCAACTTCCGCCGCCCGCAAGCGCGTCCTCAGCGGCATGCGCCCCACCGGCAAGCTGCATCTCGGCAACTACATGGGCGCCCTCGCCAACTGGGTCAAGCTGCAAGATGACGGTTTTGCCCAGTACGAGTGCTATTACTTCATCGCCGATCTTCACGCCCTCACCACCGACTACGCCGACACTTCCGCCATCGCGCCCTACACGCTGGAAGTGGCTCTCGATTTTCTCGCCGCCGGCCTCGACCCCGCGCGTTCCACCATCTTTGTGCAGAGCCGCGTCAAGCAGCATTACGAACTGCCGCTGCTCCTGGGCATGATTACGCCCCTCGGCTGGCTCGAGCGCGTCCCCAGCTACAAAGAGATGCAGGAAAACCTCACCAACAAGGACCTCACCACCTATGGCTTTCTCGGCTATCCCGTGCTCATGGCCTCCGACATCCTGCTCTACCAGCCCCACTATGTTCCTGTGGGCCAGGATCAGCAGGCGCACGTCGAGCTCACCCGCGAAGTCGCCCGCCGCTTCAACTTTTTCTACCCGAAGCACGGTTATGCGGCCGCGCAAAAGCTTTCTCGTGAGGAGGAGTCCAAAGCGGTCTTCGATATGAATGTCGATTTGGCTGAAGAATCACTCCTTCGCAGGCACGAGAGCACATTCGCGAAGCTAGCTCAGGGTGACGATGAGCCGTCCTCACCATTCGTCCTCCCCGAGCCCGAAGTCCTGCTCACGCCCTCACCCAAACTCCCCGGCACCGACGGCCGCAAGATGTCCAAGAGCTACGGCAACACCATCCTGCTCACCGACCCCGAACCGGTCGTCCGCCAGAAGCTCAAAACCATGGTCACCGATCCGGCGCGCATCCGCCGCACCGATCCCGGCGATCCCGACAAATGCCCGGTGGGCGACCTGCACAAGGTCTTCTCCACGCCGGAAACCATGGCCAAGGTCTATGAGGGTTGCCGCTCCGCCGGCATCGGCTGCATCGAGTGCAAAAGCTGGGCCGCCGATGGCTTGATGAAAGTCCTCCAGCCTATCCAGGACCGCCGCGCCGGCCTCACCGAAAAGCATGTGCTTGAAGTCCTCGACCAAGGCTCGCGCCGCGCCTGCACCCGCGCCGAGCAAACCATGGCCGAGGTCCGCGCCTCCATGCAACTGGCGCTGACCACCGGCCCCGGCCTCTAGGAATCAAACTCCTTCCGCAAACCGAAAAACCGCAACGAAGAATCCGAGACAAAGAAGAACCGAATTTGACTGACAACCCTCCCAATCCGATTTCCCCCTCCGAATCCTCTGCGGCCGAAGCCCGGCCTGCCCACACGCAGGCAGCTCCCGCCAACGCCCCGGCGCCCGCAAGCGCCGAGACTCCCATGCTTTTCCCGCCGTCTCCCGAAGAAAAGCCCGCCGCCAAAACTCCCATCAAGCCCCGCGACGACGATCAATCGCCCTTCTCCGTCATTGTCGGCCAGGTCTACGAAGGTCCCCTCGATCTCCTCCTCGACCTCATCCGCAAGCAGGACATCGACATCTACGACATCCCCATCGCCAAAATCACCGCCCAGTTCCTCGCCTACGTGAACCAGCTCCGCGCGAGCGACATGGACGTCGCCGGCGAGTTCATCTACACCGCTTCGCTGCTCATTCACATCAAAAGCAAAATGCTCCTCCCGCGCACTCCTGAAGCGGCCGGCGAGCCCGACGAAGACCCGCGCCGCGAACTCGTCGAGCGCCTGCTCGAGCACGAGCGCTTCAAAAACGCCGCTCAGATGCTCCAGCAGAAACAAATGCTCGAATCCGCCACCTGGACCAATCCCGGCCTCCGCGAATTCCGTGATGACGCCGCTGCCGAGCCGGAAATCGCCGCCGACACCACCGACCTGGTCCGCGTTTTCCGCGAGATCCTCGACCGCGCCCGCCATCGCCCCGTCATCGACGTCCAGGAAGACTCCGTCACCGTCGGCCAGATGATTCAATTCCTCGTCCGCCGCCTCGCCCTTGAAGACAAGCCCATTGCCCTGCGCCGCCTGCTCAGTCAATCCCGCTCCGAACGCGCCCTCATCGCCGCCTTTTTAGCCCTCCTCGAGCTGGTCCGCCTCCAGGCCATCCTCCTCCGCCAGGACCGTCACTTCAGCGAAATCTTCATTAAAAAGAACACCGGCTTCGAGTCCCTGCTCAACGAGGGCCTCGCCGGCGCCCACGACGACTGGCGCTGATCCGCGACAAGCCTCCGCGTCCTAGGCCACCGACGGCTTGTTTTGGTGCCAATGTGGCCCCCTGGGAGTCCTCTGGGCACGGCGCATTTCCTGTTGCCGCAAGGGTGAGAGGCGCAAATTCACGCGGTCACAGACCGGGCTTGCGCCAGCCGGGCATTTCGCCCCCTCGGTCCCCGCAAAAATTCATCTCCCTTTCATCATCCATTGACTCAACAAGCGTATGCATGGGCAATATCCTCTGCTTCACCCGGCGCTTTCCCAATTCAATTTCAGGAGCTTTTCCCCGATGGCTGATATCGCATCGACTGTCGAAACTCTACCCTCTGGCGTATCCCTTCTCGATCGCAAAAAAAGAATGCCTACCTGGATCGACGGCGCCATCGTGCTCGCGGCGCTCCTCGGTGGTCTCGGTTACATTGCGCTCCACGTCGTGCGCGACCTGGGCCACATCGTCGTCGTCAGCATTTGGCCTTACGCCCTGCTCGGCATCGCCCTGCTCATCGCCCTCAGCTTTGAATTCGTCAACGGCTTCCACGACACCGCCAACGCCGTAGCCACCGTCATCTACACCCATTCCCTCGAGCCCAACATCGCCGTCGTCTGGTCGGGATTATGCAATCTGGCCGGCGTTCTCACTTCCCCGCTCGGCGTCGCCTTCACCATCATCACTCTCCTGCCCGTCGAGCTCATCCTCCGCGTCAGTTCCGGTTCCGGCTACGCCATGGTCTTTGCTCTGCTCATCGCCGCCATCCTCTGGAACCTCGGCACCTGGTGGCTCGGCCTGCCCGCATCGAGCACGCACACCATGACCGGCTCCATCATCGGCGTCGGCGTCGCCAATCAGCTTCTTAGCGGTACTTCCGGCACCTCTGGCGTCGATTGGTCCCAAGCCGGAAAGGTCTTCGAGGTGCTCGCCGTTTCGCCCCTCGTCGGCTTCGGCTGCGCCGCGCTCCTGTTCCTTCTCTCCAAACTCACCCTCCGCTTCCCTGCCCTTTACGAGGCGCCCAAAGACAACACCCCTCCACCGTGGCCCATTCGCTTGCTCCTCGTGCTCACCTGCTCCGGCGTCAGCTTCTTTCACGGCTCCAACGACGGCCAAAAAGGCATGGGCCTCATCATGCTTATCCTCATCGGCACTGTCCCCACCGCCTATGCCCTCAACCACGCTCCCTCGGCCCGTGAGCTCCAGAACTTTATCGCCGTCTCCGAACAGGCCGCCACGGTCGTCAATGCGCACGCTGACAAAACCGCCATCCTCGGCCCCGACGCCCGCGCCGAACTCACCGACTACCTCCGCACCAAGCAGTTGAAGCCGGCCACTATGACCGCGCTCCGTGAACTCATCCGCGACCTCGAAGGCGACGTCAGGGCCTACGGCGACTACAAGAGCGTCCCTGCCGCTCAGCAGACCAACGTTCGCAACGACATGTACGTCTCCAGCGAGACCATCCGTCTGATGCAAAAGAGCCACGCCCCCGCCTTCAGTCCCGCCGAAGAAGTCATCCTCTCCAATTACAAAGTGCAAATCGACAAGGCCACCAAATTCATCCCCACCTGGGTCAAGGTCGCCGTCGCCCTCGCTCTTGGTCTCGGCACCATGGTTGGCTGGAAGCGCATCGTTGTCACCGTCGGCGAAAAAATCGGCAAAGCCCACCTCACCTACGCCCAGGGAGCCTGCGCCGAGCTCGTCGCCATGGGCACCATCTTCGCCGCCGATAACTTCGGCCTGCCCGTCTCCACCACCCATGTCCTCAGCTCCGGGGTCGCCGGAACCATGGCCGCCAACCGCAGCGGCCTGCAGTGGGCCACGGTCCGCAACATCGCCGCGGCCTGGGTCTTCACCCTCCCCGC
>JASHUH010000584.1 GCA_030040115.1 Acidobacteriaceae bacterium
CTCGTCGCCCTGGCCGTCGCCTTCAGCGCCGTCTCGCTCTATTACTATTTGCAGGTTCTCAAGCGCGCCTACGTCATGCCCGCTGTAGACGACTCGCCCATTCGCGCGCACCCGGTCACCGTGGCCGTGCTCTGGCTCATCGCCGCCGCCGTCCTCGTCCTCGGCTGCCTGCCTTCGCTTCTCCAGGGATGGATCGCCGGCTTCTATCCCGCCGGATAGTTGCATTTGCCGCGATCAGACATTCATGCAGGTTCAGCCCACGCGCAGCGGCACAATCTCCGCCTGCAACTCCCCCGCGGCATCCAGTGTGAGCAGTCCCACCGTTACCGGCAGTTCAAAGCGCCGCGGCCCGCACGAGCCGGGATTGAAGTAGAGCACCCCCGCCTTGCGATAGAAATTCAGCACGTGCGTATGCCCAAAAAGCACCGCCGCAAACTTCCCCGCCGCCGGATCCAAGTGCAGCGTCTTCAAATCGTGCAGCATGTAAAGGTAACGCTCCCCATGCGCCGCATCTTCAATCAGCGCGACTTCCGTCTCCGGCAAACGCGAGCATTTCCCTTCCCGATCCACATTCCCGCGCACCGCCGTAACCGGCGCAATTTTCTCCAGTCCCTCCAGAACAGAATGTCTGCCCACGTCGCCCAGGTGCAGAATCCGTTCCACTCCCTTGAGCGCCGGGGCCACCTCCGGCCGCAGCAGCCCGTGCGTGTCGCTGACCACCCCGATCTTCACAGTCCCAGCTCCAGCCGCGTCCGCGGGTCGAGCTGGTCGCGCAGCGCGTCGCCCAGGAAGTTGAACCCCAGCACCGCACCCGCCACCGCCGCCGACGGAAACAACACCAGGTGCGGCGAGTCGAACAGGTGCAGCCGCGCGTCATTGATCATCGACCCCCAGCTCGGCGCCGGAGCCGGAATCCCCAGCCCCAGAAACGACAGCGTCGCCTCCGCCAGGATCACCCCCGCCATCCCAATCGCCGCCTGTACCAGCACCGGCTGAATGATGTTGGGCAGAATGTGCCGGAAAAAGATATGCAGTCCACGCGCCCCCAGCGCCCGCGCCGCATCCACATACTCCCGCTCCCGCACCGCGAGCACCTGCGCCCGCACCAGCCGCGCGTAACCCGCCCAGCCCCCAATTGCCAGCGCCAGCACCAGATTCCAGAACCCTGGTCCCAAAAACGCCGCAAACGCAATCGCCAGCAGAATCCCTGGCAACGCCAGAAAGGTGTTCATGGCGAACGTGGTCAGCGCCGTGTCCACCCAGCCGCCCCAATAACCCGCCAACCCGCCAATCCCCAGCCCCAGCGCCAGCGATGCCGAAACCACCGTCACGGAAACCGCCAGCGAAATCCTCGCCCCGTAGAGCAGCCGCGAGAACGTGTCCCGGCCCAGCTCATCGGTGCCCGCCCAGTGCGCCGCTGAAGGTCCTTCCAGCCTATGAACCAGATCGATGGTCGCCGGGTTATATGGAGCGAGCCACGGCGCGGCCAATCCGCATGCCACAAACACCGTCAGTAACGCCAGCCCCAGCGCCGCCAGCGGTTGCCGCCGCACACGCACCTTGGCTTGGCTCCAGACCTTCGCAACATGAAAAACCATGGGCACAGCCAGAATACAGCGACACTCGCACCCGCTCCGGGTCTAATCACCCATGAAGTGGTTCCCGCGCGGCCTTGTTCTGTCCCCGGTTCTCGTAATTTTTCCGATGGTCGTATTCGTCGACTTCCCCATGGCCCGCGCCCAGGCGCAGTACGGCGATCCACAACAAGCGCCCTCCGCACCCAATCTCCCCGGCGACGCCGGGCAATTGTTCGCTCTCACCAACCAGGCCCGCGCCCAAGCCGGCGTCCGCCCCGTCAATTGGGACCCCGATCTCGCTCAGGCCGCTCTCGCCCATTGCCGCCGCATGGCGTTCGAAGGGCCGATCGCCCACCGCTACGCCGGCGAACTCGATGTCTCCGGCCGCGCCGCGCAAGCCGGAGCCCACTTCAGCCTCATTGAAGAAAACGTCGCCATCGGCCCTTCGCCCGAAGGCATTCAGGACGAGTGGATGCACTCGCCCGGCCATCGCGCCAATCTCCTCAGTCCCGAAGTCGACCGCGTCGGCATCGCCGTCGTCTCCGCGCGCGGCGTTCTCTACGCCGTCGCCGACTACTCTCACGCCGTCCTCGCGCTCGATCGCGGCCAGATCGAGGCCCAGGTCGCTTCCCTCATCCGCCCCAGCGGCGTCGAGGTTCTTCGCGATCCCACGCTCGCCCGTCAGGCCTGCGCCACCGAGAACGGCCTGCCTCGCGCCGCGTCCGGCCCTCAGCCGCGCTTCGTCATGCGCTGGCAGGACTCCGACCTCCGCCGCCTGCCGCAACCCCTCACCGACCGCCTCCGCTCAGCAAATTACCGCTGGGCGTCCGTAGGCAGTTGCGCCCCTCAAGGCGTCCAGGGCTCGTTCACGGCCTATCGGTTGGCAGTTCTGTTGTACTAAGAGCCTGATTACGATCTCCTGAGCAGTAGCCCGAGGAAGGCCAAATGGATCATTTGCAGGCTGGTATTCAACTTGCGTTCCCAATTCTTCCCTAGCCTACGGCATTTTTCCAGCCACGCGAAAGAGCGTTCGACGACCCAGCGCTTGGGCAGAAGGCGTAGGCTTGTCTCGTTCAGATCGTGCGGCGGGTTGGAGAATTAATTGGCTGCGGGCCGATTTGCAGAGAGATCTATTTCCTGGATGGGGCCGTCGGACCGTTAAGCATGCCTTCGACCAGATCGACGATCGCGTTGCTGATCGCGAGCTCCGCCTGCCTGCCCGCATCGGTTGTTCCTGAGGGGCCGATCCGACCTTGCTCTGCCTAAGTCGGCTGAGCGGCTTTCGGCAACGCTCCAAGTATGCCTTGCGGTCCTCGGGCGGCATGGCGCGCACCTTGTCCACTGCAGCTAGGAAGACCTTATTCGCCTTGAGCTGCGCCACGATAACATGGGGAATTTTGTCCTGTTTGAATTTGTCTGGATCATCCCAGGAAAAGTTTTTACCGGCGGCTTCGCCAAAACTCGTTCTAACGTGATCGCGGATCTCGTTCTCAATCACGGTCCGGAGATTGGAGCCGCGAACCTCGCCGGCGGAGAATAGCGAACGGCCGCAGGCGACGACGGCGCGATCATCAGGACTAGGGCGGCACGCGACCCAATCTTGTTCCTGGAAAGCCCCGTAGCCGCCGAAGCGTCATAACGGACGCCGTCGCCTGAATCGCGCGAAATGCGCCACTCGGAGAGCCATCCGAACATCCTGGCTACGGCTGCCGTGGGCCGTTGCTGGATTTCCGCGCCGCCAGCCGATTCCAGCGCTCCAGCAGGGCCGGATCGCAGGCGTGATTTTTCTCCGTCTGCTCCAGTTCAACCTCCCGCACCGACGTGCCCACGGTGACGAAGCAGCGCCGGCAAATGGAATCGATGGCGCCGTCACGGTTTTCACGGTGTGCGAATGCGGCTTCTTGGTGCGGCATTTAGGCGAACCCCATATCTAATGAGCGCTTCCTCCCTCCATCCTCGCGTACCCGAACCATGAGATCAACCTGGGAAAGCTCCCAGCCTACTCGTGCTCCATCGGGGTAGAGGACTAAAATAGAGGACTAAAGTAATCTGTATTCCATGAC
>JASHUH010000585.1 GCA_030040115.1 Acidobacteriaceae bacterium
AGGCATACAGGCGGTGGTGGGGTATCTGCGCACGCTTCAGGGCGTGACCGGCGCCGCAGCTCCAGCCAAACTGCCGGGAGACCCTCAGGCGGGCCGGCAACTGTTCTTCGGCGCAGCGCGCTGCTCGACCTGCCATATGATCGAGGGCAACGGCGGCTTTATGGCGCCGGAATTAACAGATTATGCGCGCGGCCGCATGGCAAGCGAGATTCTGCAGGCGATTGTGAATCCGGATGCGCATGTGGCTCCCACAGCGCGCGTGGCCGAGGTGCAGACCAAAGGCGGCGAGAGGCTCACGGGTGTGGTGCGCGCTGACGACAACATGCACATCACGCTGCAGACACTGGACGGCCGCTATCATTTCTTCACGCGAGACAGCCTGGCGGCTGTGAATTACACCGGCCACTCTCTCATGCCGCGCGACTTCGGGACCCAGTTGACGGCGCGTGAGCTGGATGACCTGGCGAGTTTTCTCATCGTCACGGCCAGGAGCGCTCCGCCTGAGCCTGCGCCGCCAACCCGCAGACGGCACGGCGGCGACTAGGTCAACATTCCGAGATCACTGAAGGGACGTGGCGATGGCGAGATTCTTCAACCACACTTTGGAGCTTGCCGCAGCAGGCGCGCTGCTGGCGGCGGCCACCGCCGCGCCGGGGCGCGCGGCAACCTCGGCTGCGAAAACCATGCCTGCGAGCACAGAAGAGGAACACGGACCGGCCTTGGGCCTGATCGACGTGCAGCCCGGCGACCTGTTGCAGAAGGCCATTCAGGACAATTGGGTTTCCTACAACGGCGACTATACTGGACGGCGCTACAGCAGCCTGGCCCAGGTTACGCCCGCCAACGTCGGCCAGTTGGCCGCGAAATGGGTCTTTCATACGCAAAACGCGGGTGTGCTGCAAGTAACTCCCGTGGTGGTCAACGGGGTGATGTTCATCACCGGCTCAAACGACGCCTATGCGCTGGATGCGCAGACGGGTACGCTGCTTTGGCATCATGCGCGTGGCGTTACCTCGGGGTTGGTCGACGACGCCTCCGGCCATATTAATCGCGGCGTTGCGATCTTGGGCACGCGCCTCTATATGGAAACTGACAACGCCCACCTGCTGTGCTTGGATGCGCGCTCTGGGAGCCTGATTTGGGATGTGGCCTATGCCACCGGCAACAGAAATTATGGGGCCACCAGCGCGCCCCTGATCGTCAAGGACAAAGTACTGGTGGGCACCTCGGGTGGCGATGACGGCGTGCGCGGCTTCTTGGCGGCTTTCGATGCGCAAACCGGCAAAGAAGCATGGCGCTTCTGGACCATTCCCGCCCCGGGCGAGAAAGGATCGGAGACCTGGGGGCCCGGCAATGACTATCTGCATGGCGGTGGCGCCGCGTGGATGCCGGGCACCTATGACCCCGAACTGAACACCGTTTACTGGGGCACCGGCAATGCTTCTCCCGATTTCGACGGCAGCGTGCGGCCGGGTGACAACCTCTACACAAGCTCCTTGGTGGCATTGGACCCGGACACCGGCAAATTGAAGTGGTATTTCCAGTTCAATCCCCACGATCTGTACGACTATGACTCCGTGCAGACGCCGGTTCTGGTGGACGCAAATTTCCAGGGCGGAATGCGCAAGCTGATCGTCACGGCAAACCGCAATGGCTTCCTCTACATCCTGGACCGCACCGATGGAAAATATCTCTACTCGAAGAAATTCATCTCGATCTTGAACTGGGCCAAAGGCATCGACAAAGACGGACGCCCCATTTCCAATCACCTGATCCCCAATGCCCAGGGCGTGACTGTGTGCCCCAGCTTCGCCGGGGGCTCCAACTGGTACTCGCCCAGCTACGACCCGCAGACCAACATGTTCTACTTTCGCTCCCTGGAGGCATGCACCGATTTCGTGGCCAAGACCGAGCCTTTCGAAGAGGGGCGCCCGTATTATTCAACCGGAGCAAAAGGGCCTGAAGATGTTCCCAACCAGCGGTACATCAACGCCTTCGATCTGACCAAGCTTGATTTTGCCTGGCGCGACAAGCAGGCAGGCGAGCGGGAAGCCTGGGCTGGAGTGATGACCACCGCAGGCGGTCTGCTGGCCTTCGGCAACGACACTAGCCAGTTCGAGATCGACGACGCGCGCACCGGCAAGCCGCTTTGGGATTTCAACCTGGGCCAGCCCATGCATGCCTCGCCTATGTCCTACGGCGTCGCCGGCAAGCAGTACTTCGCCGTTGCGGCCGGTGACGATGTGTTTGCCTTCGCACTGCCGTAAACAATGCTCCGGCTCAAGCGAAGCTGGAATTCACGGGCTGCAAACGTCACCCACGACTGCTTCATTTTGCGGCTGGCCGTTTCAAGTTGGTGAACGAAAAAAACACGATCAACCCGAGGCGCGGTTCCTTTCCCGGGACCGTTATCCGGTAGAAACATGGAGGAGCCATGGAGCGAAGGGAATTCTTCAAGAGGGCTGCCGCGGCGAGCCTTGCCAGCGCGGCGCCGGCTTCGGGCGCGGGGCAGAACCCAACCCAAACCGGCCTGTCGCCGCAGCCGGTAATTGAACGGACAGCAACAGGTCAACCGGGAAAAGGAAAGGTGTTTGCGCTGGTCACTCCGCATCTCGACGATGGACCGATCTTTGCCGGTGGGACCGTGGCCAAGCTGCTGAACGAGGGCTATACGGGCTACTTGATCCGCGTGAGCAATGACGAAAAAGACTCCTATAACCTGACCTTGGGCCAGACGGTGCTGGCCAACGAGCAGGATACCGCGGAATTTGTGAAGACAGCGGGACTAAAAAAATGGTACGACCTGAGCTACCGCAACCACGGGCTCGATGATGTTTCGCGCATGGAAATAAGGGTGCGGATGATCTTTCTGTTCCGGCTTCTGCAGGTGGACACGGTGCTGAGCTACGATCCGTGGGGCCATTATGAGGAAAACCCGGACCACTACGTGACCGCGCAAGCGGTGGAGGCGGCGTGCTGGATGGCTGGCGACCATCTGGACTTTCCCGAGCAGTTCGAGGTTGGGCTCAAGGCGCATAGCGTTTCGGAGAAGTATTATTTCGCGCGCGGGCCTCAGTTGGTGAATCGCGTGGTCGACATTGGTCCGACGCTCGATCAGAAAGTGGCGTCGATCCGCTCCTGTAAGAACATGATCGACAACATGGTCCACGGGGTGAACGATTCCCTGGCGGCAAAGGGATTGCGATTGGCGGCTTTCCTGCCGGCCGATTCGCAGTCGGCCTCGGAAGCTTTCATCCAGGCGTCCTTCGTCGCGCGGGACCATGCCGTAGGGGCGAAATACGGTCTCGAATATGCAGAGGAGTTCCATTACATTGGTCCGGACCACACGCTGGATGAATACATTGCGCGGCATGCGACGCCGGTTTGATGCCGCCGTCGCCGGCTCACACTCTACGGGATTCGTAGCACTCCCGCGATCGTCGCAAGAATGGAAGGTTTGCTCATGGCAAAGAAATGGCTTCGAATAGGACACCGCCTGGCGCCGTGGCGTTGGAGGATTTTGGCGAGCGCGTTCATTTTCATCGCCCTGCTCGGCGCCGGAATCCTCTTCCACCTCAGCGCCCAGGACACTGCGCCGGACCCCGCCTACTACCAACAACATGCGGCGGAAATGCTGAGCGGCTATCGCCATGCGGAGGTGGCTTCGGTGGCCGACGCGGAAGAGCAGTTGTATGGGAAGCGCATGTATATGTCGCACCGCATGGATTCCCTGTTCCCTACTAAATTTGCCGGATACGCCGTGACGGTGAAACTGGCGAAGCAGGAGAACCACGATCCCAATGCGCTCAATGGCATGTTAACCGCCATCGATCATGGGGAGAAGGACTCCGTTTACGTGATGTCGGTCGAAGATGGCGGCAACATCGCCGGCATGGGTGGCTTGATGGGGACAGCCATGTCCGTTCGCGATTTTGCCGGAGCCGTGATCGACGGCGGGGTGCGCGACGTCGCTTACTTGCGCAAAATTCGCTTTCCCGTCTACGCCACCGGTATCGTCCCCAGCACCGCCGTGGGACACTACCGGTTCGCGGGCAGCAATATCCCCATCACCTGCGACGGTGTGCCTGTCTCACCCGGAGATATCGTCTCGGCGGATCAGGACGGAGTTGTCGTTGTGCCGCGCGCCAGTGCGGCCGAGGTCCTGGTTCGAGCGCAGCAACTGGATTTCGAGGAGCACTCCATGTACCCCTGGATCGAAAGGATGAAGTCGATCAGCGAAGCCGTCAAGCGATTCCATCGCATATAACGAAACCAACCGGCAACTCGATGACCCGGAGACCAACCTCACCACGCGGAGTTGCCTGGAAAATTCGGGCCGGTAGGGTTGCCGGGTTGCGTCATTCAGCGGCGCACCCTATGCAGAGCACCG
>JASHUH010000586.1 GCA_030040115.1 Acidobacteriaceae bacterium
TCGGCCACTATCGCGGTGAAGTGATCGGCGCCTGCACGGATTGCCGGCGGCTATGGGCGCAGTTCCGCGCCGGCGAACTCGGCGAAGCGGAAATCGACGTGGTCAGCGGACGGCTTGCGCCCACGGTGGGGACCTGCGGGGTGATGGGAACGGCCAGCACCATGGCCTGCATCATCGAGGCCCTCGGCCTGGCTTTGCCCATGAGCGCCACCGCGCCGGCCACCCACGCCGATCGGCGCCGCATCGCCGAAGCCAGCGGCGAGCGCGCTGCTGAAATGGCTAGCGCCGGCTCGCCCACACCCAGCCAGCTCGTTACGGCCGCATCGGTGCGGAACGCCATGGTCGTGCTGCAGGCCATCGGCGGATCGACCAACGGACTGATTCATCTCATCGCCATCGCCGGCCGCGCCGGAGTGGGGTTCGACCTGGAGGCTTTCGACCACCTCGGCCGCGACGTCCCCGTTCTGCTCGATCTCAAGCCCTCCGGCAGCCACTATATGGAGCATTTCCATGCGGCCGGTGGGCTTCCCGCACTGATGCGCGAGCTGCGCGAGCTCCTTGACCTTACCGCGCCGAGCGTGGCCGGTGGAACCCTGGCCGATAGTATCGACGAAGCGGAGGCCGCTCCGAATCAAGACGTAATCCGCACCCTGGCGGCGCCGGTAAAACGCGTGGGCGCGATGGCCGTGCTCCATGGCAACCTGGCCCCGCGCGGCGCGGTCATCAAGCAATCCGCCGCTTCGCCGGCGCTCATGCAGCATGCGGGGCGAGCGGTGGTCTTCGACTCCCCTGAAGATATGGCTGCGCGCATCGATCAGCCGGATCTGGACGTAGATGCCGAGGACATTCTGGTGTTGCGCAATACCGGCCCCAGGGGCGCGCCGGGCATGCCCGAGGCCGGTTATCTGCCCATCCCCATGAAACTCGCGCGTCGGGGAGTTAAAGACATGGTGCGCATCTCCGACGCGCGCATGAGCGGCACGGCCTTCGGCACGATTGTTTTGCATATCGCGCCTGAAGCGGCTGTGGGTGGGCCGCTCGCCGTGGTCCAGACCGGCGACCGCATCCGGCTGGACGTGGAAGCCCGCCGCATCGATCTGCTCATCGACGACGACGAACTCACCCGCCGCCTCACCGCCTGGCACCAAGCGCCGCCGCGCCCGCGGCCCATGCGCGGCTACGCCAAGCTCTTTGACGGGGCTGTGTTGCAGGCCGATCAGGGTTGCGACTTTGATTTCCTTCTGCGCGATGGCGGCTCGGGATCAGCGACAGAATCCGGAAACTGATTGTTTTCGGCGCGACCGCGAGGAAAAATGCCTCAGCAGGGACAAATTCCGACAAATATACCTTGACACGTATATGCCTGTTAGAGTATATAAGAAACGTGGAATCGATCTTCGAAATCATCGCCGAACCGAACCGCCGCGCGATCTTGAATCTCCTGGCGGCAAGTGAACGGTCCGTGGGGGAGATCGAGCGTCAACTTCGGATGCCGCAGCCAAAGGTGTCAAAACACCTGCGCGTGCTGCGCGAGTCTGGTTTTGTGGAGTCTACAGTGGACGCACAACGCCGTCTTTACAGGCTGAAACCCGGACCCCTTCAAGAACTGGATGCGTGGTTGGCGCCGTTCCGGCAGTTCTGGTCCGCCCACCTGGATGCTCTGGAGCGCCACCTTGATCGTATGGGGGACCCCATGGGGCAATCTCCGGTGCAACCAATGCCCGCGAAAAGAAAGGCGGGGAATCGAACGACGCGGCGCAAACCGCGAACCTGACACGGGAGAAATGGAATGAAGGTCAAATTGACGAGTGTTTATGTCGACGACCAGGAGAAGGCTCTGCATTTCTATACCGAAGTGCTGGGCTTCGTGAAGAAGGCCGACTTCAGCCAGGGGACGTTTCGCTGGCTGACGGTGACCTCGGCGGAGGACCCGGATGGCGCGGAGCTGCGACTGGCCTTGAACAACAACCCCGCGGCCAAAGCCTACCAGCAGGCCCTCTTCGAGCAAGGCCAGCCCGCAGCCATGTTCTTTACCGGCGACCTGCAGGCCGAGTTTGAGCGGATGAAAGCGCGCGGCGCCGAGTTTATCATGGCGCCGACGGATGTGACGGCCTCAAAGATCGCCAAGCTCAACGACACCTGCGGTAATCTCATTCAGGTTACGCAACTGATACGGTGGTAAGGCGGATCTTCAGCGGTGTCGCCGCCCTGCTCGAATCACCAGGTTTGGGCGGGCGTCGATATTCAAGTTGACGTCAGGAGAAGATCGATGGGCGATCGCGAGCAGTACATACCGGGCCCGGCCTGCGGAGCGCAGGTGATCAAAGACGGAGAGAAATGGACGCTCATTCTGGTCAGAGAATTGCGGCGCCCGCCGGAAAAGGTTTGGCAGGCGCTCACGATCCGGCGCATTTGCGCGAATGGGCGCCCTTCGATGCCGATGGCAGCCTGGGCGCGGTAGGAACGGTAAAGCTCACGTGGGGTGGAACGGGGCAGATTTCCGAAACAAGCGTGACGCGAGCCGATGCACCCGAGGTGCTTGAGTACAACGAAACCCGGTGGGAGCTCGAAGCCTTTGGCGGCGGCACACGCCTCACCTTATGGCACCGCATCGATCGGCGCTTTATTGCGTGGGGCGCGGCGGGCTGGCACATTGCCTTCGATGTTCTGGAACGACTGCTCACCGGCCAGCCCATCGGCCGCATTGCCGGCGCCGGGGCCATGCAGTTCGACGGCTGGCGGCGCCTGGTCGCGGAGTACGCGAAACAGTTCAATACGGAAACGCCCAACTCTCCACCCCAGGGATGAAAAGGGGTCGCCGCGGCGCCAGTCGAGCGCCTGAAGCAGCGCAAAAATCGTGAGGAGGTCGCGATGCACTGGAACAAATGGATTCGGCAGACCCACCGCTGGGTGTCCATCGCCTTTTTGTTGGCCGTCATCGTAAACGGTATTGCGGTGGTGCAGGGGAAGTATTCCACCCGGACGGGCCTCATGGCGGTGTTCCCGCTCGCCTTGCTCCTGCTGTCCGGTCTCTACTTGTTTGTGCTGCCGTATGCTGCCAATTGGCGCAAGGCGCGACGCACCCGGTGAATCCGATCGACTATCGAACGGGAACAGGCGTTTGTGCACCGAGTTTGCACGTCGCGCTTCGCGCAGGGAAAATATGTGCGTGAATTGGAGCTGTCCATGAAGAAACTCATTCAGACGGAATCTGCCTCCGCCTCTGCATCCATCGACGCCAAGATCAACGAACTTGGCGACTGGCGAGGGAAAACGCTCGCCCAAGTGCGCGCCATCGTACATGAGGCGGATCCGGAGATCGAAGAAGAATGGAAGTGGGCCAAGCCGTCCTCGCCGGGGACGCCCGTCTGGTCCCACGGCGGCATCGTTTGCACGGGAGAGACGTACAAGAACGTCGTCAAGTTGACCTTTGCCAAGGGAGCTCAATTGAAGGACCCCTACGGACTGTTTAACTCCAGCCTCGAGGGGAACGTGAGGCGCGCGATCGACATCCATGCAAGCGACAAAGTGGATGAGGCGGCCTTGAGGGAGCTTATTCGCGCAGCAGTGGCGCTCAATCTCAAGGGCGAGAGCAAGCCGAAGGCCCAGCGGGCGAGTGGCAGGCGGTCTGACTAGGTTCTCGGTGGTTCCTTGCCGCTGGATTCCGGGACCATCGCTGAACCAGTTGTGCGGCTCGCGAAAGCTGATCTTCTCTGTGTGCGCCAGCCTATCTGTAATTCAAGGAGAGTGAGGAAATGACAGCCGGCTAACCGGCGCAGCTTGGGAGCATCCACGCCCGCATACGTATCCATTGGGGGGATTCGCAGTTGGTTCGCGCTAATTCCGGGATTTTGTATGAACGTGGCGCGCCTAATGACGTGCTTCCGCCAGAGCGTTCCATGCCTCTGCTCAATCGGTTCAGTTGACGTTGGTCTTTGTCGGCGCGTAACATGACGAGGTTTGCTCAGGAGACCTGACGATGCCGTCCTTCCGTCGAACCTTGTTCTCTTTGGCGTGCGTCGCCTGTTTTGCCGGTGCGCTTGCCGCCTCCGCCCAATCTGCGGCCCCGCCGCAAACTCCCGCGCAAGATCGTCCCTGGATGAACAAGTCGTTTTCGCCAGACCGGCGCGCCGACCTCGTCCTCCAGCAAATGACTCTCGAGGAAAAGCTCAACTTCGTCCACGGCACGGGCTGGAACGGCCTGCGCGAACGTGCCGAAATCCCCAAGGGCTCGCTCGGCGGCGCGGGATATGTGGAGGGCGTCGCGCGCCTGGGCATTCCTGGCGTCAACATGGCTGATTCGGCAGTCGGCGTCCGCCTCTCTGGCGCGGGCAGCCATTACGCCACTCTGCTGCCCTCTGTGCTCGGCGCCGCTTCTAGCTGGGATCCCAAAGCGCTTTTCCTCTTCGGCGACGTGATCGGCCGCGAGTTGCGCGAGACCGGCTACAACATGTCAATCGGCGGCGGCATGGATCTGGCCCGCGATCCCCGCAATGGCCGCAATTTTGAGTACGCCGGCGAGGATCCACTGCTGGCCGGAACCATGGTGGGCAACCTCGCCAAAGGCGTGCAGTCGAACCAGGTGATGGGCGACATCAAGCATTACGCCTTTAACGACGAGGAAACCGGCCGGAACATCTTCAATGCCGAAATCACCCAACGCGCCGCGCGCGAAAGCGACCTGTTGGCATTCCAGATTGCCATCGAAATGGCTCATCCCGCCGGGGTGATGTGCTCGTACAACAAGGACACCATCACCCCGCCTGACACCAGCCCGGACTGGTCCTGCCAGAACGATTATCTCCTCAACCAGGTGCTCAAAAAGGACTGGGGCTTTCAGGGATTCGTTCTCTCCGACTGGGGTGGAACCCACTCCACAGTGCACGCCTTCATGTCCGGTCTCGACCAGGAGCAGCCAGGGTCGATCTTTTTCGGGGAGCCGCTCAAAAAGGCAATCGAAGATGGCCAGGTTCCCATGTCGCGCCTCAACGAGGCCGTACACCGCGTGCTGCGCAGCATGTTCGCCAACGGTGTAATTGACAATCCTCCGCAAGCCGAAGAGGCCGATCCCTTTGTCGGTCGCCGCGAGGCCGAGCACATTGCCGATGAGAGCATCGTGCTGCTGCGAAACGAAGAGAACATCCTGCCGTTTTCCGCCAGCCAGGTCCACTCCATCGCGCTCATCGGCGGGCATGCCGACGTCGCCGTCCTCTCGGGCGGCGGTTCCGCGCAGGTGGACGCCCCGGGCGGCGGCGCTGTCGATCCGCACGCGGGCTCCGCACACTGGCTCGAGCATGTCTGGTTCCCGTCCTCGCCGGAGCGCAACATTCGTTTGCACGATCCCAGCGCCGACATTCAATTCAATGAAGGCGCCGACGTGCAGTCCGCGGCTGCGCTGGCCGCGAAATCGCAGATCGCGATCGTCTTTGTGACGCAGTGGATGAGCGAAGGCATGGACCGGCCCACGATCGAGCTGCCCGAAAACCAGGACGCGCTCGTCGAGGCGGTCGCCAAAGCCAACTCCCACACCATTGTGGTGATCGAGAGCGGCGGTCCTGTCGCCATGCCGTGGGTCGATGACGTCGCCGCCATTCTTGAGGCCTGGTTTCCGGGCATCGGCGGCGCGCAATCTCTTGCCGACATTCTCTTCGGCGATGTCGATCCTTCCGGGCGCCTCGCCATCACGTTCCCTAAAAACGACGCGCAGCTTCCCCGACCGCAGATTCCCGGCCTGGTTGCCGAAACTGGACCCGGCGGCCTGCCCGAAAACGCTCACCACAACAAGCCAATTCCCTTCGACGTGGATTACAACCTCGAGGGCGCCCGCGTGGGCTACAAGTGGTTTGAGTCGCAGCGCGAGACTCCGCTGTTCGCGTTCGGATACGGTCTCTCCTACACCACCTTTGCCTTCTCCGATCTCAGCGTGGACGCCGCGCAGCGCACGGCCACTTTTACCGTGAGCAACAACGGCTCGCGCTCAGGCGCCGAGGTGGCGCAAGTGTACGCGGTGCTGCCTGCCTCGACCGGCGAAAACACCTACAAGCGCCTGGTCGGGTGGGATCGCGTGGCGCTCGCCCCCGGCGAATCGAAGACCATCATGGTTCCCATGAACCAGCTCGCGCTGTCCATTTTCGACGTGGCGAAGAATGCCTTTGTCCTGGCGCCTGGCGATTACACCATTTTCGCCGGCTCGTCCTCGGCCGACACCCCTCTCCGCGCAAGCGTACATGTGGAGTAACGATTCACGCCTGGGAAGGAAGTCCTGCTTCAAGCTGGCAGGTGGGAGCCAATGCGCGACGTCTTGTTCAATATTCTCGCGGTCATTCCACCCCGGTCAGCCGCGACCATTTGCCCTTATCGCCGCGCCAACTCCGCGGCAATGGCGCCGGCGACCCGGATACCCCTCCTGTTCCTGACCGCGCCCTTGGTGCTCGTGTACACGCCCAGCGCAGTAGAACGCCGCAAAGCTGGTCCTTAGCCAATTGCGGGCGATGTGCGGAGCGGCAAAATATCCTGACCGCCGCGTGGCGTCCCAGCCCAACCGCTACGGGGTTGTATTTGCCGGTTTGCCTGCCTGAATGTCTTTCGCCCCATCCAGGTGCTTCTGCAGCACCGGCAGCGCCGTCTCCGCATAGCTCTTGATCGCCGAATTCTGCGCGTCGGCTGCTTCTTTCTTATAGATGGCAATTGCCTTGGTGTGCCCGGCGATCATGTCCTGAATGTACCTGCGATCGAAGGCCTTGCCTTTCAGCGCATGGAGCGGACCAATAAGCGCTTTGTTCTGCTCCGCGTCGATCGCCGTCGGCGCCGTCAGGTTCGCCTGCTGCGCCGCATCCTGCAGTTGGTGATAGTCCGCGGTGTGGTCGGTCACCAGCATATTTCCGTAGTCTTTGACCGCCTGCGAAGGGGCGGCGTCCTGCGCAAGCTGCCCCAGGTTGGCCTCCACCATGTCGGTTTGCCCCGCAAAATCCACGAACTGCTGATCGGTCATAGCCGCCTTTGGGCTGGCGTGTCCCGCCCCGTGGTGCATTTGAGCGAGCACCGGAATGGTCATTATCGAGATGCAGCAAACGGCGGTGAGAATACGCTTCATCGGATTTCCTCCAGGTTGAAATGTCTACTCAAAGAGAAGGCGGCCCGGAGTTGGACAAGCCCCGGAAAGCTGCCCCTGAAACTGAGAGATGGAATAAGCCCGAACCGGCCCGAATACAGCGCCTGCCGGCTTTGCAGCCCCGCGCACACGCCCACGCCGGGTATGATGCGTATTTACGCCTCGAGGTGTCCGGCTCGGCAAATTTAAGTTTAGCGGCAGGTTTTCCAGAAGCAGCGCGCTGATGGAGAATAGTTTCCCGAGGACAATCCGTGCATGATTCCGCTGCTCAAAGGCATTCATGTTCTCGAAGTGAGTACGGTGGTGATGGGGCCGCTCGCCGGCCAGATTCTCGCCGATCTTGGCGCTGAGGTCCTGAAGGTTGAGCCGTTGGAGGGCGACATCGCGCGCGCCTCTCATCCGCAAGGGGCGGGGATGGGTGCTCTCTTCGTCAATAACAACCGCAACAAGAAAACCATTGCGCTCGATCTGAAAAAGCCAGACGCCCGCCCGGTCATGGAGCGAATGATCGTCCGCGCCGATGTTCTGCTCCACAACCTGCGCCCCGATTCGGCCGGGCGCCTGGGCATCGGTTTTGACGCTGCAGCGCAAATCAACCCCAAGCTGATCTATTGCTCTGCGATTGGTTTCGGCCAACGTGGCCGCTATCGCAATCGCCCGGCCTACGACGACATTATTCAAGCTGCGAGCGGCGTCGCCGGTATCACTCCCGGAGAAGAGCCGCGCTTTGTTCCCACGATTCTGGCCGACAAAGTCTGCGCCCTCCACGCCGTGTATGGCATTCTCGCCTCGCTGGTGGCCCGGGCGCATGGGCGTCAAGGTGCCATTCACGTGCAGATACCCATGTTCGAGGCGATGGTCTCCTTCGTGCTCAATGAGCATCTCGCGGGCGCAACGTTCAGCGCCGAGGGCGACATCGGTTATCCGCGCATCCTCTCTGCGCATCGACGGCCGCATCGAACCCGCGACGGTTGGATCGCGGTCCTTCCCTATACCGCTGACCAGTGGCGGCGCTTCCTAGCGGAGATCGGCCGATCCGAGATCTGCGCGGAACCATGGTTCGCCGACGCGTCCACCCGCCAAGCGCGCGTTGACGACCTTTACGCCATCGCGTCTGCGGCTCTCGTTGGGCGCATCACCGCCGAATGGATTGAAATTCTCTCTCGCCTCGACGTCCCTTGCTCTGAGGTCAATCGTCTCGAAGATCTGCTGCATAATCCGCACCTTGCCGATAGTGATTTCTTCGCGGCTGATCCCGCATATCCGCCTGAAATCGTGCGCTCCCTTCCTCAGCCAGTCGTCTTCCACGGCGTCAGTGCGCGGCCGGACCGCCCCGCGCCTTCGCTGGGCGCGCACACGCGCGAGATTCTCCGTTCGCTCTCGTTCAACGACGAGGAAATCAATCGGCTCGCAGAGGCGGGTGTGGTGGACGAATGCAGCAGCTCAAAATCACATCCCGATCATTGAGGGCAGCGGTGACTAACGCCCCAAATTCACCCGGCAAACTCAGCCCGGAGGCAAAGCATCTATGCGTGAGACAGCAGGGCCAATGCCACAGGTGAGAGAACTCATACCAAACCAAACGGAGGGATGCTATGGTCAACAATTTTCGCATGAGTGAAACGGAACAGAAGGTCCGCTATGGATTCGGTTCGGCGGCAGCCGCGGCGGCAATCTTTGCTCCGGTGAGTTATAAGTGGAAAGCGATTCTGACTGCGGCGGCGGCGGAGGTGATTCTGGCCGCTGTGTATGGATTCTCCCCAGTCAAGCGCTTCCTGGCCTCGTAGAAGCACTTTTCCTTCACATGTCGTTCTTGCAAGTTCGATCCAAGGTGGCGGTTCCTTAAGGGAATCGCGGCTTGAATTCAGCTTAGGTGCGCGATAGAAGGAGAACGGCTATAGGATCGCAGTTTTTGCGTGCGTCGATCGAAACCGCCCGGGGACCCCGCTCATGCTGAGAATTGTTTCTATGCAAGGGGAAGGGCGCGCCCGGCGGCGAACGGGAATGCGCGCGACCGCCCTTCTTTGTTCCTAATGCTTAATGGCGTTTTGGTCGCGATTGTGGCGCACGGCCTGGTGGGTGTGTCTCTGGTCTGGGACAAGGTTTTGCTGAGGCGCCAGGGCATGAGGAACATAGCTTCCTACGTCTTTTGGCTGGGCGCTATCAGCATTTTCGGGCTGCTTTTGATTCCTTTCGGATTCCGCTTGCCGCCGGCAAGGATCTGCGCCTTGGCGCTGATCGCAGGATTCTGCGATCTGTTGGCGTGCTGGTTCTACTACGTGGCGCTGAAGGCCGGCGAAGCATCGGAAGAGGTTGCGGCTACGGGCGGTTTCACGCCGCTGGCCACATTGCTGCTTTCCATCCCGTTGCTCGGCGTGCACCTTACCGGAACGACCGGGTTCGCAGTGATGACGGCGGGCGGGTTCGTCATGTTTTTGGCGGAAAAAATGCCTCTCGGGAAGATGCTGCCCTGCGTGTTGGCGGCGGCCGTGCTGTTCGGACTGACGGACGTGCTGCAGAAACTGGCCTTTAACAGCGTAAACTTTGTCAGCGGATACGTATTCTTCACGCTGGGAACATTTGCCGGGGCGATGGCCCTGTTGCTGCGCCCGGCGTGGAGACAAGAAATCTTCGAACGCACCGAACAGGCGCCGCCGCGCAGCAAAGCCGGCTACATGCTGAATCGTCTGGTGGCGGGCATGGGATCCTTTCTGGTGGTGTACGCGATTAGCCGCACCTCGCCCTCCATGGTGGAAGCGATCTCCGGCGTACGTTACGTAGTGGTGTTTATCGGCGCTTATGCAGTCACGCGATGGAGGCCGCTATGGTTTCGCGAGGATTTCACACGGCGCGCTTTCCTGGTAAAGGTTTTGGGGACGGCCATGATCGTGAGCGGATTGGTGCTCGCAGGCCTGCGCGGCGGCGCGGTCGGCTCGGGAGGACCGAGTTAGAAGGCTGCGGACTTCTCCGGCGCCCGCACGAAGGTTCATCGCGGGCCGGACGATGGGAACCGGCGCGGCCGGGTGTTGGACGGCGAGCAAGACGCCGGCGCTCACGCAGAGCACGCCAATCCAACGCTTCCACGGAATGTGCTCGTGAAGAACAAAAAAAGCTCCCAGCGTATCGATGACGAAGCTCAGCGCGGTTGCGGGAACCGCGACAGTAAGCTCGGCGACGGAGAATAGGCCCATCAGAGAAAAGAACGACACTGCATAACAAAGCCAGCCCAGGATCACCAGCCGCCGGGTCACGATATAGCGCAAAGTATGGCCGATGCCTTTGGGTCCGAAGTCTTCGAGCTCGGCGCCCTCCGACATGCCCTTGGCGCAGAGGATGTCGCCGCAGGAACTGGAGAAGACCGTGAACACGACCCAGGTCCAGGTGATCATCGGGGTTGAGCCTCCGCGCCGTGGACCTTGGTGGCCACGGGTGTGGTGGCCACAAGCGAGACTCCGAAGCAAATGAGCGCCACGCCCAGCCAGCGAACCATCTGGACCCGTTCACCAAGCACAAATTCGCCGAGAAGCGTGCTGAGGACGTAAGAAGAGGCGATGCATGGCACGACGTAGCTCAAGTCGGCCCAACTGAAGAGCGAGACTTGCGCCAAAGTGTAAACGGCGGTAAGCGCCGCGCCCGAAAGCAGGGCGGCATTCTCTACCAGGCCCAGCAGATAGCGGTGAAGGGCCACCGCGGCGAAATCGGGCATGCGGTCCATCCCTAAGGCGAGCAGGAGGTTCCCGAAACTATTGCCGACGACCGCGATGGCGATAAACAAGAGAGTCTTGGCGGTGTGTTGCGGTGGGGAAGGCTGTTTCATCTCACTGGAATTAGAACGCATTCCGGCGGGCCTAGTTGCTGCGCAGGTTTAGGATAGGTGCGAGGGATGTGGCCGGACGCGAACAGCCCTTTTCCCGGCGCCGGCGGAAAAACCAGATTTGTGCATTCGTGTTCGTGAAGTTGCGCCGAAGGCCAAACCTTCATCGCGGCAACGGCCCAATGGCGAACCGCCGGTTCGAGGAAACGGGGGTGGGAAGGGAACGCTCTCGGCCCGCGCAGCAATTCTCGCATCCTAAAGAACAGGGAGGCGGGTGCGTGGAACCCTGTCGAGCGGCCGGCGTGGGCGCTTCCTGCGCATTGCGGCTGGGACCCCTGGATCGGCCAGCGATTGAGCGGGGAGTGCGCGTCCCCAAGAACTGCCGGGCGGAACTTATGTCACATGAGAGCGCGGAGCCGGGACGTGGCGTGGTGTATAACCTGCCCACGCCGTTCAGCGATTCGCTCAGGAACCGGCAATTCACACGGTTCTTCGCCGAGTATCGCGGCGCTGCGTTTGCGGTGCGGACTGAAGATGGATGGTCATGGCGCTCCACCCCAAGCCGGCCTCCGGAATGCGTGGCCGCGTTTCGCAGCCGGGAAGAACTGGACGCGGTAGTCGGCGACGCCAAGGAAGCCACACTCGGGCGTATCTTTCTCGAGGGCGGCCTGGAGATTCAAGGCAACATTTTCGCGCTGCTTTCGGTTACCGAATACGCACTGCGTCACTCCGAAGGGCTGAGCACCGGCCTGGTGCAGACAATCGGCCGGATCAGCGCCGACATCTCGCGGCGGCTCTTGCACGTGCGCGGCGGTTCAAACTGTCAGAGCTGGCGTTGCGCGCCTTGCCCGATGGATTTGCCGCTGACGTTTTACGAGCCGTGGCTGGGCTCGACCCTGGCGCACACGAGCGCGGTCTTCCGATCCGCGGATGAAAATTTCGATTCCGCGCAACGCCATGCGCTGGACCGAGCCTGCGCCGAGTTGGGTTTGGAACCCGGAGACCGGCTGCTTGACGTGGGATGCGGTTGGGGAAGCCTGTTGCTCCACGCTGCCCGCGACTACGGCGTCGATGTGCGCGGAATCGCGTCGAGCCCCGCGCAGGTCGAGGCAGCGTGGGAGCGCGTTTGCCGGGAAGGCCTGAAACCCAAAAGCTGGATCGAATGCCGCGATTTGCGCACTGCCCCGCTGGGCGACGAGAGCTTCGACAAGATCGCCGACCTGGGGATTTTCGAGCAGACTGCGTTTTCCGATCTGGGAAAATATCTCGTTTGCGTGCAAAAAATGCTTCTCCCCGGGGGTCTGTTTCTGATCGATCGCATGACGCGATCGCGCGACAGCCGCCCCGTGATCCGGTCGATGCACCCCGGCCTGTTGTCAGAACCGCTTTCGAAAGAGCTGGCCATTGCGGAATCGGCCGGACTGGAATTGATGAGCGTCCAGAGCCTTCAGAAGCAGTACGAACAGACCTTGCGAACGTGGATCGAGCATCTGCGCCAGAACTGGATGGGTGAGGCCAACGATCCTCTCGAGCACGGATATCGCGCCTGGCTCTTGTACCTGGTGGAGATCGTCACCAGCCTCGATACCGAGGAGTTACAGGTCCACCGGATTCTGCTCCGGCGGCCGCGGCGGCCACGCTCGGCTCTCTGCTGACGGATGAGGGTCGCGGACAGGTCTCTACCGGAGAAAAGCTACAGGGCGTATCAGCGCGACGAGTTGGAGCATCGTTCAGCAGCCGTTCGCGCGCCGGCTGATAGCATGAGTGGGTGCAAGACGCCGCGATCCCCAAGGGAAGTACTGCCCGACTGGACTCCTCTGCTCGGCCCGGCGTCCCGATGCTCGATCTCAGGCGCCAGCACCAGGCTTTGCGGGAGGAGTTCTTGGAAGCTCTCGGCGAGGTGCTGGCGTCGCAGCAGTTTATTTTGGGCGACGTGGTTGCGGCTTTCGAGCGGGCCGCGGCGGAGCAGTTGGGAGTTGCGCACGCAGTCGGCTGCTCTTCCGGGACAGACGCACTGTGGCTGGCGCTGGCCGCCACTGGAATCGAGCGCGGAGCGAGCGTCGTCACCACTCCCTTCAGCTTTTTCGCTTCGGTAAGCTCGATCTTGCGCGCCGGAGCGGCGCCAGTGCTGGCGGATATCGATCCTGTCAGCTTCAATCTTTCGCCCGCCGCTGTCGAGCGTGTGTTCAATGGGCCGCGTGGGTCGAAGGTAACGGCGATTTTGCCGGTGCATCTCTACGGCCAAACCGTAGATTGGGATTTTTTTTCTCGTCTTGGGCAAAGCCGCCGGTTGATGTTCATTGAAGATGCGGCGCAGGCGTGGGGCGCGGAATGGAAGGGCGCGAAAGCGGGCGGCTTGGGCGACGCGGCCGCGTTCAGCTTTTATCCCACCAAGAACCTGAGCGCGGCGGGCGACGCCGGCATGGTGATGACCAACTCCGCCGACGTGGCGGAGCGCGCGAGAATGCTGCGCCAGCACGGAATGCGGCGGCGTTATCATCACGACGATTTGGGCTGGAATGCGCGCATGGACGGATTCCAGGGCGCGATCCTTTCGGTGAAGCTCAAGTACGTGGTGGGATGGAACGAGGCGCGGCGCGCCGTGGCTGCGCGCTATGCCGCACTGTTCGCCAAGGCCGGATTAGCCGAAGCTGGTCCCTATCCGGCGTACGGAGTGGTGCTGCCGCGCGAAGTGGAGGGCGCTCGCCATGTCTGGCACCAATACGTGATTCGCGCATCGCGAAGGGACGCGATGCGGGAGTTCCTCGCCGCGCGGAACATTGGCTCGGAGATCTACTATCCAATTCCGCTGCACATGCAACAGGCGCTTCGAGAGCTGGGCTACAAGGAAGGCGATTTTCCCGAGGCGGAGCGCGCCGCACGCGAAGTGCTGGCCCTGCCGATGTTCCCCGAATTGCGCGAAGACGAGCAGGAGACGGTGGTAGGAGCGATTGCGGAATTTCTTGGCTGATCAGGTGCGGCCGGGCAGTTTTGTCTTTTCTCAAGTTCTCGAAATGCGGGGCTCATCCGGCCGGACCGGAGCGGTTTTGAAGGTCGTCCGCCCAGCTATGCCGATGGGCGCTTGACCTCAGTATGCGATGGAGCTTCAACAAAGGTGGCGATGGCGGAGTGGTCGAAATCGCCCTTGCCGTCGGCGATCAGTGAGGATAGCATTTGCTGCACCAAGGCGGTCAGCGGGAGGCATACATGCGTCGATTCCGCAGTTTGCAGAGCATTGCGCAGGTCCTTCTGGTGAAGATTGATTTTGAATCCGGGCTTGAAATTGCGAGCAATGAGCATTGGTCCCTTAGCGTTGAGGACGGCGCTGCCGGCAAGGCCGTTTTTGATTGCGTTGAAGACGATTTCAGGGTCGAGTCCGCAACGGGTGGCCAGGGTGAGCGCTTCGCCCATGGCGGCGATATTGCAGGCGACCATGATCTGGTTGGCGAGCTTGGTGGTGTTGCCAGCCCCTACGGGGCCGGTGAGCGTGACGCTCGAGCCCATGCACTTAAGCAGCGGCTCGGCGCGGCGAAAGGCCTCTTCGCTGCCGCCGACCATAATAGCGAGGGTTCCGTCGACAGCCTTGGGCTCGCCGCCGCTGACCGGCGCGTCGAGGAAGTCCACGCCCTTGGCCGTGCAGGCAGCTCCGATCCGCTGCGAGACCAAGGGATTAATGGAGCTCATATCGACGATAAGCGAGCCGGACTTGGCGCCGGAGAGGACGCCATTGCCCCCAAGCACCACCTCTTCCACTTCCGGTCCGTCGGGGAGCATGGTGAAGATAATGTCGGCGTGCGCGCCCACATCGCTGTTGGAGGCGCCGCGCCGGGCGCCATCGGCCACGCAGGCATCCAGCTTCGATGGGGTGCGGCCGCAGGCCACCACCGTGTGTCCCGCCTTCAAGAGATTCTTCATCATGGGCCGGCCCATGATGCCCAGCCCTACAAAGCCTAAGTTCGCCACAATAGTTCTCCTTTGTATGAGTTTGTATGGTTGCGATCGAAGTGGGTTAGTGCTTCAGGAAACGGGCGGCCAAGGCTTCGGCGCCCCGCGCCAGAATGCCAATGTCGGTGCCCACCGCGGTAAAGTTGAATCCCATTTCGATGAGGCGTTCGACATCGTCGGGGTTGCCCGTCAGGGTGCCTGCCGACTTACCCGTGGCGCGGATGCGTTGCGCCGCGTCCTGAATAGCGGACTGCACGTCGGGGTGCTTGGGATTGCCGAGATGACCCATGTCCGCGGCGAGGTCGCTGGGCCCGATGAAAAGACCATCGACGCCGTCCACTGCGGCAATGGCCTCAATCTCCTTGAGTGCGGCGCGAGTTTCCAACTGCACCAGCACGCAAGTGTCGAGGTGCGCGTTGCGGTGATACCCCTGGGTGCGCCCGTATTCGGTGGCGCGCATGGCCACTGCGGTTCCGCGAATGCCGAGGGGAGGATAGCGCGTGGCGGCGACGGCGCGGCGCGCTTCATCCGCACTTTGGACCCACGGGATGACTAAAGTGCGCGCGCCCACGTCGAGTGCGCGCTTGATGATCACCATTTCGTTCCAGGGCACGCGGAAGGCGGCCTCCGTCGCGCTGCCGCGCATGGCTTGCAACTGCGCCAGCAGGGAAGCGATGTCGTTGGGCGCGTGTTCGCCATCGACGACCACCCAATCGAAGCCGGCGCCGGCGACAATTTCGGCGACAATGGGGCTGGCGAGCCCGGACCAGAGGCCGATTTGGCGCTCGCATTTGGCTAGCGCCTGTTTGAATGTGTTGCGACCGAAGAATCCCGGCCATTCGGACATAAGGTCATCTCCTCAATGAAAAAAACGGATTCGAACTGCTTCGCGCCGGAAGGCGATCGAGGCGCGCCCTTCCATGGTAATTGC
>JASHUH010000587.1 GCA_030040115.1 Acidobacteriaceae bacterium
CGATTCCGGCAAGCTCGGCTTCGACGAGACGGGCCTGCTCCATGGTGATTTCAGTGAGCGGGCTGCGGCCGATGAGAGCGTAGCGATGCTGGATTTCTTCGGCGACGGTTGTTGGAATGGGACGGCCGCTGACCACGTTGTGCAGATATTCGGGAATTTGGTCGATGGTCTCGGGAGTTCCGTGGGCGAGCAGAAGGACGGCCTGTTTAGCCATGGGCAATCTCCTGGGCTTGCTGCAGGCTGAGCTCGCGGACCATGCGCACCACGGCCTGCACGTTTTCCACGGGAGTACCGGGGACGATGCCGTGGCCGAGATTAAAGATGTGGCCGGGACGGGATTGGGCGGCGCGCAGAATCCCACGGACGCGCTGCTCCAGAATTTCGAGCGGAGCAAAGAGGGTAATGGGATCGAGGTTGCCCTGCACCGCGTGGCCGTGGCCGACGGCGCGCCAGGCTTCATCGAGCGGCTGACGCCAGTCGAGGCCGATAACGTCGGCGCCGGTGGCAGCCATAGCTTCGAGTAGGCCGGCGGTCTCGACGCCGAAGTAAATAACCGGCACCCCCATCTGCTGGACGGCGCGGACGAGGCGCTTGGAGGCGTCGAAGACGTACTCGCGATAATCGGCGAGCGAGAGGGAGCCGACCCAACTGTCGAAGATCTGGATGACTTCAGCGCCCGCCTGGACTTGCAGCCGGGCGTAGGCTGTCAATACAGCAATCAGCTTGTCCAAGAGGCCGCTCCACGCAGTGCGATCGCGATACATGAGCTGCTTGGTGTGGATGTAGTTGCGTGAGCCGCCGCCCTCGATCATGTAGCTGGCCAAAGTATAGGGAGCGCCGCAGAAACCGATGACGCCGAGGCGATCGCGAAAATGGGCCGCTACTTTTTCGATCGCGAGTCCGACGTATTCGAGCGCCGCGGCGCGGTCGGTGCGTAGGGCGTGGACGTCTTCCGCAGTGCGGATGGGATGATGGACAACGGGTCCTTCGCCAGCCTGGAACTCGAAATCGAGGCCCATGGGTTCAAGAGGCAGCAGCAGGTCGGCAAAAATAATAGCCGCGTCGACCCCGAGCTTTTCCGCGGCGGTGATCGTGACTTCGGCGGCCAGATCGGGCTGCTTGCAGATTTCTATCAGGGTGTGGTGTTTGCGGACGTCGCGGTATTCCTGCATGTAGCGGCCGGCCTGGCGGAGAAACCAAACCGGGGTGCGGTCAACGGGCTGGCGCAAGCAGGCGCGGAGGAGACGCTTGCCGCCGAGGAGGTTGGCGTCAAGGTCAGGGTCCTGGTGGAGGGGATTCATAGCCACGTCGATTTTAGCGGGCTTGGATGCGGGGCGAGGGACAAAAACAGAGTTTGGAGCGATTCCTGGGTTTACAAGCAGAGAAAAGGGCGCTGCCGCAGGTCAGGCGGCTGGCTGCGCTTGCCGCTCTTCCAGTTTCTGCAGTCGACGGTTTACGTCCAGGCTATCGATAATCTGCTGAACTTTGCCATCGATGACGGCCAGCCTGGTTTCTTGCTTTGCTAATGCAACATCCAGCTTATTGTCCTGCCTTGCCAGAGCCGCTTCTAATCTGGCCGTTTGAGCGTCGAAGCGAAGGTCATTTTCTCTGCGCATCGCCTCGAATTTTTGATCCAGCGCGTCGAGACGTGCGGTGATGGTGCGCAACTCCGGGGCCAGGAAATCTTGGATCGCCTGACGAATATCTTCCACTGTGCCCATACCTTCGATTGTGTCTGGGATGCGCGAGAACGTCAATAAGGAAGACTGATGTCGAACCATTGGAGGAGCCGGCTCAGCGCCAAGGTGGACAGCCTGGCGGCGCGTGTGTGGACTCTAAGGCATAGGCGGGAACCGGCAGAGAGGAGAAAGATACTGTTTGCCCGGATGGGGATGTTCTATGATTGTGCTGCCGCAACGCGCAATTTGGCGCCGTTCGGATGCTGCAAACCGGTCTGCTTAGGTAATCAACGCCGAAATCTGAAAACCGATAACCGGGGCGCCGGGCGTGATCCAAACGCAAAAGACTGGTTTCGCCGCCAGCGTTCCGGTGGAGAACTGTCATGACTCTGGATCGGCTCGCCAATATTGCGCTTCTGGCGTTTGTTTCCTTTCCCGGCCCCGCGCCGGCGCAAAAGGCCCAACCAACTGCTTCATCGGCAACCTACACCGTGAATCTCGATGTGGTGGTGCAGACAAAATCCGGATCGCTGGTTCCCAATCTCAGCCAACAGGATTTCACGGCGGTGGACAACAAAAAGGCGCGCCCCATCGAGTCCTTCGCCGTCATGACGCCGGCGCAAATACCGGTGCATGTGATCGTCTTCATGGACGCGGTGAACACAGATTTCAATAAGATGGCTTATGTGCGCGGCGAAGTGGACAGGTTTCTGCGCGCGCGCGAGGGACAATTGGCTGATCCCACCGCCGTCGCCATCCTCGAGGACAAAGGTCCGGAAATGGCGGATAGATATTCGACCAACGGCAACGAGGTTGCCGACAGTCTCGACCACTTTACCATTGGGCTGCGGGAAATTACGCGAAACAGTTCCTGGGGAGCTTCCGACCGTCTTCAGATTTCGCTGAACGCGTTCCACCAACTGCTCAACTATGCCGCGACCGTGCCGGGGCGCAAGATTGTCCTGTGGATTTCGCCAGGATGGCCGCTGCTCTCAGGTCCCAGGGTCGATCTCGATTGGAAACAGCAGCAAGGGATTTTTGACGATATTGTCAACATCTCCACGCAAATGCGGAAGGCCGATGTAACACTCTATGACCTCAACCCGCTAGGAGCCGGGGAGCCGATGCTGCGCGCGGATTATTATCAAGATTTCCTGAAGGGCGTGAGCAAGCCCCAGCAGGTGCAGATCGGCGACCTCGGCCTGCAGGTGCTGGCGGTGCACAGCGGAGGATTGGCATTGGAGTCGAACAGCGACGTCGCGGGGATGATTGCACGGTGCCTGGCCGACGTGCATTCGTGGTACGCGATCTCGTTCGACTCGCCCGTCTCCGGGGAGCCGAACGAGTATCACAATATCGCTGTCCGGGTGGGCGAAAAGGGACTGGTGGTCCGCACCCGCGACGGTTATTACGCCAATCCACAGGCGATCACGCCGCGATAACCCGGATATCGCAGGGAGCGATTGGCTTGACACTTCGCATCATGAGGCCATGCCCAGGCCGACGAGATTGGCGGCGGCAATGATGACGAGCATGCCGGCCCAAAGCAGGCGGACGGGACGGCTGCCGACGCC
>JASHUH010000588.1 GCA_030040115.1 Acidobacteriaceae bacterium
TTAAATAATATGAATAACTAAGGACGGGTGCGGCATCGGATAAAGTGGGAGGAAGCTCGATGCCGCTGGGTCGTCCTTTGATGCCGCTCTCGATCAGCCAGAGCGAGCGTGCGCAGTTGCTGTCCTGGAGCCAACGGCCCAAGACCGCGCAGGCCGTGGCGATGCGCGCGCGCATCGTGCTGCTGGCCGCCGAGGGCCAGAGCAACACCCAGGTTGCCAAGGCAGTCTCCACCACCAAGCACACGGCAGGCAAATGGCGCCAGCGCTATCTGGATGCGGGCCTGGACGGTCTGCTGGATGAGCCGCGCCCCGGCACACCGCGCAAGCTAAGCGATGAGCAGGTGGAACGCGTGCTGAGCAGAACTCTGGAGAGCCAACCGGAGATGGCCACGCACTGGTCCACCCGAGACATGGCCAAGGCGTGTGGATTGAGCCAGTCGTCCGTCAGCCGCATCTGGCGTGCTTTTTCGCTGGCTCCGCACCGCAGTGAGACCTTCAAATTATCCAAAGACCCCCTGTTCATCGACAAGGTGCGTGACATCGTGGGACTTTATATGAACCCTCCCCAGCGCGCCCTGGTCTTATGCGTGGATGAAAAAAGCCAGATTCAGGCGCTGGACCGCACGGCTCCACTGTTGCCTATGGGGCCGGGGCAGATCGAGCGCCGCAGCCACGACTATACGCGGCACGGCACCCAGCCTGTTTGCTGCGCTGGACACCAAAACCGGCAAGGTCATCGGCCAGAACCAGCAACGCCATCGTTCTCAACAGTTCCGCAACTTCCTCGACGCCATTGAAAAGAACCTGCCCGAGTCACTGGACGTTCACCTCATCATGGACAACTACGGAACGCACAAGACGAAGTTAATTCAGAACTGGCTGGCCAAACGTCCCCGATTCCATGTCCACTTCACGCCCACCTCGGCCTCATGGCTGAACCTGGTGGAACGCTGGTTCGCCCTGCTCACTGAACGTCAGCTTCGCCGCCGCGTCCACCGCTTCACCCGCGAACTCAAAGCGGCCATCGACGACTTCATCGAGCACCACAACCGCGATCCCAAGCCCTTCGTCTGGCATAAATCCGCAGACCAAATCCTCGAATCTGTAGCCAGATTTTGCAAACAAATTAATGACTCAGGTCACTAGTATCTACTTGCATAAATCAGAGTAACATGGTTTGGGTCGCGAAGGGTGGACTTGGGTTTTGGTCCATTCGAAGGGAATGGCGGTTTCCTTGCATGCGCGGACGAACTGATCGATGGCCTCGCGGAGTTGGCGGGCGTGGGTACAACTGAGTCCGCGCAGGGCTTGGCGGCTGAGGATGCTGAACCAGACCTCCACCAGGTTGAGCCACGAGGCGTGGGTGGGGATAAAGTGCAGATGCACGCCGGGGTGGCGTTGAAGCCAGCGGTCGTGCTTGGGTTTGCGGGTATTGAGATTGTCCACGATGACGTGCAGTTCCCGGCGCGGATGTGCGGCCACGACATCGTTCATAAAATCCAGAAACTCCCGCCGCCGGCGCGCATAATGACCCACTTGCACATCTCCGTTGGCCACCTCCAAAGCGGCGAACAACGTAGTCGCGCCGTGGCGCTTGTAACCATGGTTGCATCCGTTCAGCGCCCGCCCGTCGGGCAGCCGAATCCAACCTTGCGCCCGTTCCAGGACCTGAATGTACGGCTTCTCGTCCACGCACAAGACCACCGCATTTTCCGGCGGGTTCAGATACAACCCCACCACGTCCGCCGCCTTTTGCGCAAACTCCGGGTCGGTGGAGATGCACCAACTGCGCCGCCGTTGCAGTTGGATCTTGTGTTGGCGCAACACCCGCCAAATCTGGTCGTCGCTGATATCCGGCAAGGCGCGCGCCAGCAGTGGTCCTGACCACTGGCTGTAGCCCAGCGGCGGTGTTCGATCCAGTTGCGCCAGAATGCGTCTTTCGGTCTCTCGTCCATAGCGCGCAGGTTTGCCGGCCCGCGACCGATCCAGCAATCCCGCCAGGCGGTGGCGGGCAAAGCGCTGACGCCATTTGGAAACCCGCGCCGCCCGGGTACGCAACTGCTGGGCAATCGAGCGTGTGCCCAGCCCGTCACTGGCCAGAAGTATGATGCGCGCTCGTTCCACCTGACGGTGCTCGCCGGAACCGGCGCGGCTCCACTGCAAAAGCGTTTCCCGTTCCTCGGAAGTCAGCTGGATGCAGGCGGCTGTGCAGTACCTCACTAGCCTCGTCGTGACCGGTTCACCATTCCCTTCCCATCCCACCGGACGTTCAGTTTTCCCGAATCCGGCGGTCCGACAGTCTTCGTCTCACAGCATGCACAAGCTAACGCGGATACTCGACGACTCGGCTTCCGATGTAGATGATGTCTCGGGCATACAGAGCCGCATTCGGGTATTTCTTCCATCCGAAGCCTCGACCTTCAGTACGGTAGTTCAAGTATCGGCGAAAGCGAATGTTGATGAATCGCTGCAAGCGGCGAAATGCTTCGCTTGCGTTGGTGTGGCGGAAGTGAGCCACCCATCCCCGCATCATCTGATTCACTTGCTCAATAAACTCTGCGGGCGTTATCGGCGCCCGTCGCTTGGTGAAGTACTTAATCCGTCGCCGGATACTACGCTGCGCCGTCTTGCTGGGAGAGATATAGATGCACAGCTTGCCGCTAGAAGGCGAGCGACGTTTCACGAACTGGAACCCGATGAAGTCGAACCCATCGGTCAGCTTCGTAATCCGGGTCTTTTCCCGATTGATCGTCAGCCCCATGCGCGATGCGATCCCGGCGAATGCCTCGAGCGCCTTGTCCGCGCTCCCTCGGCAGACCAAGATCGCGCCATCCGCATAGCGGTGCAGCGAAGCTCCCAGTTTTTCCGGCTAGCCGCGCTTGTGCCATACCTGATCCAGCAGGTTAAGGTAGATGTTGCTGTACAGCGGTGAAATCGAAGACCCTTGCGGGACTCCCACCTCCGTCGGCTCCAGCACACCTTGATAGGCGACCTCGACCTTGAGGCTCTGCTTGATCAGACGCAGCATGCTCCCATCCACAATACGCTGCTTGATCAATATCAGCAGCTTGTTATGCGGAATGGTCGTGAAGTAGCTGCGAAAATCAATCTCGACAACGCCCCAGGCCCTCGCATACAGGTCCTCGCGGATGGCCATTGAGGCCATCCGCGCGCTTCTCTGCGGACGATAACCGTACGAGCATGGGTGAAAGTCTGCTTCAAAGATCGGCTCCAGCACCAGCTTCATTGCTGTTTGCACGATGCGGTCTCGAACTGTCGCGACGGTCAGCGCGAACTGCACTTGACCGCAGTTCACATTTGGGATGGGCGGAGATACGTCATCCGTTCCATCCGCTCCGAGGTAGTCGATTCGAGGTGCTCATGCAGCGGCGTGTTGCAGGCATCGATACTCTGATCCTTCGCGAGCCCCAGTTTGGCAGCATCAGCATTGCCCGTGAGTGGACGGACTGCGCTGATCCGTCTGTTTACGACGACCTCGTCTGTCGTCTTGGTCGCTTCGATACCGCAGGCAGGGGAAAAAGTCCAATCCACCCCAAAACCACGTCGAAATCACCCAGAAAGCGACCAGCTCGGCCGCATCATCTGATAAGTGCGTTTGCGCCAACAAGCATTGCTTGAGCCACGTGAAGAGTTGGGCTGCCGCGGCCACGCCATTTTCGGGAAGTTCCGGCATTCTTTACCTCACAAGGTTGGAATTGTCAGCGGAAAGCCGATCTCGAGTCTGTCGAGCCCCCGCTGTAAAAGGGGTCTATAGATCAGTTTTGTGAGAACACCATTTTTCGAGGGACGTAGGCAGTGTCGGCGATAGGGCGACTTGAGAATCGGGCTCATGTTGCAGGCGGACTGCGCTACGCCAAGCTGCGCGGCAACGCCTGTGTCGAAGGCATCGACTATCGCGCTTCCCGCGGCTTGGACCGCAGCATGATGCGCTCGTTGGCGATCGACTCCGGCTGGGTGGCGCGGCGCGAGAACGTCTTCCTTGCCGGGCCAACCGGCGTGGGCAAGAGCTGGTTGGCTTGCACCCTGGCCCAGAAGGCTTGCCGTGATGGCTACCTCGTGCTCTACACACGCGCCGCCGCTCTGTTCCGCGATCTCGCCTTGGCCCGCGCCGACGGCAGCCTGCGCAATCTCCTCGTCCGGCTCAGCCACGTCGACGTCCTGGTCGTCGACGACTGGGCCATGGTGCCGATGCAGGAAACCGAGCGGCGCGACTTCTTGGAGATCGCCGAGGAACGCTACCAAACCCGCTCCACCATCCTTACTTCGCAGGTTCCCGTCGCCAAATGGCACGAGCAGATCGGCGACGCCACCACCGCCGACGGCATCCTCGACCGGCTTGTGCACAACGCGCATCGCATCGAACTTCGTGGCGAATCCATGCGCAAGACGCGAGGCAAGAAACCGGAAAACGGAGAAGAAACCTGACGAAGACCTGACTCTGTGAAAACCCCAGCCAACGTGGTTTCCATAGGCGCCAGTGCGGGGCAGGGGGCTTCAAACGCCAGTCCCTTGCCCCACACCCCCATCCCCGCTTACGAACCGCAACCTCGCTTCGCTCGGAAAAAGAACCGAATACTACTTGACGATCCCGATCAGTTCTTCCAGAATCAATCTCGCCGGCGTAGCTGCGCTCCAACCCTGATCACAATCGCAGGAATCCTGTTCGCCTTCACTCAGGAACCCTGATCGACATCACAGGGATCCGCACACGAAACATCATGTATTTTCCAACCGCAGGGGGATTACGCTCGCTTGAATGGGATTCCGCCGAAGCATCGCGAACGCTGAAAACACAACAGGGTCTCCGCTGGGAATGCGCCAGAGGCCCTGGCTGAATCGGTCTATTAAGCGACTCAACACGGTCGGGTTACTGCGGCAGCGCAAGTGCGATCAATCCGATGGGACCCTTCTGATTCGGATCGGCCGCTTTATCATTGCAGCCCGCATTGCACGATGCACTGAATAGCAGGTACTGACGGCCATCAAGTTCGAACGCCGAAGGTGAACCCGACGTAGTCGCACCGAGGTCAATCGAACGGAGTTGCTGGCCAGTGTCGGCATCGTAGAAGTGAATCCTGTGATCCGCCGCGGCGAC
This sequence comes from Acidobacteriaceae bacterium, assembly GCA_030040115.1. Classification (GTDB taxonomy): domain Bacteria; phylum Acidobacteriota; class Terriglobia; order Terriglobales; family Acidobacteriaceae; genus Telmatobacter. The sequence continues at coordinate 5,117 of JASHUH010000588.1, forward strand.
AATCACCAGCCCGGTACTGGTGATCAGTGACGAAGTCTTCACATCTTCATCCGCGCCCGTCCCATGAGGCCCGCCGGCGCTCACAACGCGGTAGTCGTCTCCCACGCCAATCTGCCATTTGATCGTGCCGGTGTTCAGATCGTATGCGGTGAGCGAGGTATAGGGCGGCTTGCGAGCCTGAATCTCCACGCCATAGCTGTTGAAGTTGAGGCGGTATTCGGGATGCGGTACGCCCTGCGGATAATCCGTCATCGCACCCGTCCCAGGCGGAGAGGTCCGCGTAGCCGTCGGACCCGTTTCCACGACCGGGCCGGGAAGGAACGTCAGGGAGGGGCCAGCGCCGCGTCCACCGCGTCCGGGACCAAGGCCTCCTGTCGTGAGGTAAGTAATGAGCGCATCCAGATCGACGTTGCTGAGCTGCTGGAAGCTGAGCATGCGACCCCGGCCATCCTGGATCGTGGTCTGTATTTGATCTCGGGTGAGGCGGTCGGCGATTCCCGTGAGGGGAGGAATACTGCCTGGCTGGCCAGCGCGATCAACGCCGTGACATACGGCACAGTTCTGGGAGTAAATCTGCGCGCCTGATCCGCCGGCCCCGCCGCCACGTCTCTGGCGCGATTGTCCCGGAGGCAGCAATTTGATCAGTGTGGGGTAATTGTAGGCCATTACGTAGACCGAGCCATCGGTGGGATTCGCCGAGGTCATACCAAAGTTCGTCCCGCCTTGGTTGCCGGGCATGTGGACCACTTCATCGAACCCAATTGGAGTGAACATTCCCTCAAAGCGCGCCTTGCGAACGCGATCGGTCAGGGCAGCGCGCTGCTCGTCGGTCAGGATAAAGGGGTCTATGTCTGCGACCGTGAAGCTATGGCTGGTGAAAGGAGGAGGCAACACGGGAATTGGCTGGGTCGGAGACACGATCTCTTCCGGCGCGAAGTGGTCATGGGGAACGGGCGTTTCTGGTATCGGCCAGATAGGCTCGCCAGTTACACGATTGAACACATACAGATAACCCGTCTTTCCGGCCATGGCGACGACGTCGATTTTCTTGCCATTTCTCGTAATCGTCGTAAGCATCGGCGCCGCGGCGTTGTCGTAGTCCCAGATGTCGTGATGCACACTCTGGAAGTACCAGAGCAGTTTGCCGGTGCGCGCGTTGAGTGCGAGCAGGCAATCCGCGTAAAGATTATTACCCACGCGGTCAGCGCCGTAGAATTCGTCTTTCGCAGAAGCCGTCACAAAATAGGCGATCCCGCGCACGGAATCGATCGAGAACTCGCCCCAATCGTTCGCGCCACCGGTGTATTTCCATGCGTCCTTCGGCCATGTTTTGTAGCCGGGTTCGCCGGGGCGGGGTATGGTATGGAACCGCCAGACGAGTTTGCCGGTTCGTACGTTGAAAGCCCGCAAATCGCCGGGAGGCGTGAAATAGGCCTCGCCCTCGGACGTACCGAGAATGATCAAATCTTTAAAGACCTTACCCACCGATTGCCCGAACGCGCGAACGGGTTCGCGGCCCAGGCCTTTGTGTAAATCGACGGCGCCATTCGTGCCGAAGCTGCGGATCGATTTGCCGGTTGTCGCATCGATCTCCTGCAGGAAATCGGCAACGGCAAATATGATGCGCTTGTCCTTGCCGTCTTTGCTCTCCCAGTAGTTCAGGCCTCGACGGGTCATGCCGGTCAGGCCGTCATGGATCCAAATTTCCTTGCCGGTAGCAGCGTCGAGTGCAACGATCGCATCATTTCGCGCCTGGGTGTAGATAACGCCGTCGGCGACGATGGCGTTGGTGTTGGTGTTGGCGTACGGATAAGTCCATGCGACCTCCAGCTTGGCCACATTCGCCTTTGTTATCTGTTTGAAGTCGATGTAGCGGTTACCTTCTGGGCTCCCCGCGTAATCCCGCCACTCTATGGGCTGGGATGTCGCAGCGGCCAGGGCGTCTTCTCTGGACGTCTGGGCGGAGATGGGCAACACCACCGCGCCGCTTACCAAAACCGCGCAAGTCAACCCGATAACCCTCTTCTCGATCGTCTCTAAGCATTTCATTGAGCAAACCCCACCTTCATACCCGCCTTCTTGGATAGAAGAAATCGGCCATTGAGCGCGCCGGGATTGTACACAGACCGGCGACCGCACCACTCATGAGCAGGTATATATCGGATAGCCCCGCTTCTCGATGTAGGCAATCTCCGCCGCCGCATCCTCCAGCGTGCCGTAAAGTATGGTCTCGGGAATCATCGCCTGCAGATTATTGGTAATTCCGCTGGTGAAGAAGAGATCGGTGTGCTGGGTGCTGCCGGTTACGTTCACATCCACAGCCGCATGCCGTGGACCGATCGAAGACACGGTATCAGAAATGGGCCACGGGCTGGGCTGCTCACCGGCCTGCCTCGTAGGGGGCTGCGGGCCGGCCGGCGTCTGAAGCTCGACAAAAGCGCCGGTCGAGTCCAGCGTTCCCAGATGAATATCCTGGATCGCATAGCCGACGCAATTGCGAACGTCGTCCGGACCATGATCGTCACAGATATTCGAGGATGCCGTCATCAACACCCATACATACTCCGTCGAAACCGGCTCATCAGCAAGCTTCATCACATAGCTGCCGTCTTTGTCGGCATTCACTTGGCCCATCGGAAAGGTCTTCCATTCGCCCTTCAGCCCCCGATCGAAATCGAGCGCACCCGTGCCCACCCGATACTCCACCCGATAGGCGGTCGCGTAAGGACTCACCCAGGCGATGCGAATCGCGCTCACCGGGTACTCGGCCTTCAAATCGATAATCACCCATTGCGGATGCAGGGCATCGGATTCCCCGGTGAATTTGCTGGTCAAATACGAGTTGCTCTTCCAATAACTCAAGTTCGGAGCCTGCATAGCCCTGCTGCCAGCCGCGAAGCCCCGGTTCGGCAACGCATAGGAGAGAATATCGCGGATCGACTCCCCGAGCTCCGTGCTCCCCATGAAGTAGCCGCTCTGATGCATTGGATCGCTCCACGTTCCGTTAGGGACTGTCAGAAACTGAACGACTACCGCCTCAAGGCGGTAGGTTCTAGGGTGGCGGGCTGAACCGCCGCCTGAAGCTAAAGCGCCTGAACGGCGGTGGTTTTGGACCACGCGGCTGCTGAAGCGGTCGCCTCCGGCGAAGCTAAAGCTCCGCATGGAGAATAAACATATCAACTTCTTGGAAGCAAACTATAGTTCCAATCGCCATGGAAGGCGTCTCTTTTGAGCCGGAGTTCGGCCATCTGTTGGTCGGAGAACCTGACTCCTGAGGGATAGTTGTTGATGTCGAGGCCGCTTTTCACCTGTCCCTGGACAAAACTCCATCCGTTGCGATCACTCGTGTTTTCTATGGTATAGACCAGTCATGCTACGCATGACAAAGCTCTTATTTGAGGTACTTGTCCGCGCTCCTGCACTCGTCGCGATCTTCTTTTGGAGAATCTCGCTCTGCGGCAACAACTCACGGTTCTGGCGCGACGCCGTCCGCGAGCTCAATTCTCTAATGCTGATCGATTGCTTGGGGTGATGTTGCGCGCTCTCGGGCCGGTTTGGCGAAAGGCCTTGATTATCATCCAGCCGAATACTGTGGTGCGTTGGCACAGGGCCGGCTTCAAGTCGTATTGGAAATGGCTTTCGCGACGTCGTACACGTGGCGGAAGAAGAGGGGTGAACAGAGAGTTGCGCGAACTGATTTCCCGCATGGTCACCGAAAACCCGACCTGGGGTGCGCCGCGCATTCATGGCGAGTTGAAGATTTTAGGCTTCGACATCTCCGAGCGAACGGTGCTGCGCTAGATGAAGAAGGCGCCCTGCCTCCGCGAAGTGCTGCCAGCTCTGCGGAAGATTTCGGCGCAGGCGTTGTCAGTTTAGCTCGGCTTCCTTGAGTAATAATCCCGGCCTTATGACCGCCCGGATTAGTCTTCCCTTCGAGCGCATATTCTTGGATTGGGTTGAGGTTGCCGTCGGTATACTCACTTTGCCGCTGCAGCGGCCTGAGGGGTAATGGTAATGGAGGGGACATTCCAGCCCTCCAACTGAACGACCGGCGCACCGGGGGCGTCCTCTGGCAGCAGTGCGGTCAGCGTCGCGGACTCGCCGGGAGCCAACTCGATCCAATTGTCGGACCAGTAGACCGGCGCGATCAGGTCGCTGGCTGCGGTTCGTACTGCGGCACGCAGTTGAAAGGCCAACACCGACGAGCGGTTGTCGAGATGCAGCCGAAGTTCCTGACCCTGTGGCGTCTTGGCTATCTGTGCCTGCGTGCCGACTGTCGCAGCAGGCAGATGGCTGAGTGCGGTCAAATCTTCGTAGCTCACCACGGGCGTTTTCGTATTGCGGGTTTTGGTCCAGTCATAGGTGGTCAGCGTTGCCGGCACCCAGTAAAAATTGTGACTCACAACGCGGCCCGCCGCATCGCTCAGCTTGAGGTCGATGAAGAAGATCTTGTCCGCGCCCGTAAAAAGAGTGCCCGGGAGCGTGAAGACGCGCCGCGCGCTATCAGCGGATGAGTCAAGGGCAGCGGTTGCACTGTACAACTCGTTCCACGCCAGCCCATGCACGCTGACGCTGGCATGGAGCCCCACCGCATCCTTATACAAGCTGTTGACCACTTCGACGGAGCGGTCATCGTAGGAGTACTGGATGTGAAGTGGCTCGCATGCCTTCTTCACCGCAAAGTATCCGGCATCGGCATTCAAGTAATAGTCCCACAGATTCCAGACCAACCCTGGCCAGGCGTCGTTCAACATCCACTGGATGACGCCTGTGGAGGTGTACTTGTTCCTGCTGTAGGCCTCGAACATGGCTCGCTCTGAATCGTAGGCCATGGTATCTGCCATACGCTCATAATCAGCTGCCGAGCCTGGCTTGGCGTAGGTGGCTTGCATAGCTTCCATCGTCAAATCCGGGTCCCTGAGTGATGCGAAACTGCCGGTCGCGGCATGCAGGATCCAGTCAGCGGGTATCGGCCAGGTATCGGCGTCGGGCAGGAATTTTTTTCTGCTGGCCAGGGGTGGAATATCCGTTCCCGGACCGGTTTCGGTGTTAAATCCGAAACCTCCGCCGTTGGCGTGATCGATATACCAGTAGCTAGGAGGCACATAATCGTAGGGACCGCTCATTTTTACGCCGGTTGGCTCATTCTCCGGCGAATGCAGAACCGAAGCCGAGTTCAACACCGGGTTGGGCCAATGGACTTCCGCCTCCACACTTTCATATGCCTTCTCCACATTTTCCGTCGGCGCATGATCGCTGCCGTTGAGAAACACCAGGATGCTGGGATGACTCCGCAAACGCAGCAGTTGTTCGCGCAGGGAGGACGTGGCGATGTTCAGATCGTCCGCAGTCCAGCTTGGCCAGCGCTCCCACATGGAACAGCAGCACCAGCCGGGCATCACCAGGAGTCCGTCCTCGTCGGCGAGACGGAAGAAATCGTCAGTCTCCAGCTTCCCTTCCAGTCGAATGGTGTTCAAGTGGAGGTCGAGAATCATGCGGATCTGCGTACGCATGCGGCTCTCATCGTTGCGCAGCATCATGTCGGGCGCCCAACCCCCGCCGCGAATCAGGATGGGTTTGCCATTCACGCGGAAAAGGCGGCTGCCGTTCTCTGCGGTCAGCTCCGACGTGATCTCGCGAATTCCGAACTGCGCGCTCTTTTCGTCGCTCGTCCGGCCTTGTACGCTGAAGCTCATCTTCAGCTGTTCGAGGTGCGGCCGGCCCATCTGCCAGGGCCACCAGATTTGCGGATTGTGAATGCGCAACTGCGGAAACTGCCGCGGCGTGAAAGCCACGCTGCGATTCTCATGTGCGGCAAGCACCACGGGCTGCTCAAAGCTCACTCCCGCGGCTGTCCCTGAGAGCACGCCTTTCACCGCTTGATCGGAGCCGTTGCGCAGCTCACCATAGATGGTCAGATCGGCGGCGCGAAGCGTCTCATCTTCGAAATGCGTAACCGCCGTCGGCGAGCTCAACGCGACCGGGCCGGTCGTCTCCAGGTCGACTGCGCCCCATAGGC
>JASHUH010000589.1 GCA_030040115.1 Acidobacteriaceae bacterium
ATACCAGCGGCAGCCCGCCGGCCGGGGAACGATCTGAACGCGGCATCGGCCATGGGGAGGCACGAAGGGAGAACCCTCCTCGGCCGCGCCGTCCATCTCGGGTGGAATCAACATGCCGTGCCAGTGCACGAGCTCGGGAGTATCGGTGTCGTTGATGATATCGACGGTGACCGGCTTACCTTCTTTCATGCGCAGGACCGGTCCGGGGGCGGTTCCGTTATAGCCAATGGTGGAGAGAATGTGGGTGGGGTCGAGCTCAACGGTAACCGGCGCAATACGAAGCGTATAGTCGGCTTTGCCTTGAGACTCCGGCTGGGCGCCCGAAGCAGCCATGTCCGATTGGGGCGCGCCGAGGATGGCTTGCGCGGGGAGTCGCGCGGCTGCCTGCGCCAAGGCCACGCCGCCGAGCTTGAGCAGATTACGTCGTTTCACCGAAGCGGCCCTCCCCTGAGGGCCGTGTCTCGATGGTCTCATGCTTCGCGGAGGGCGGACAAGCGGGGTCCGGCGGCGCCGAACCGCCACCGAAGCGGGTTGAGAAGACGGCAACCCAAGCGAGTCGAAAATCGTCTATGATGTAGGCAGTCGTTCCGATTGTACGCGTCGTTCCCCGGTCTTCCCGCGCACTTCCCCTTCGCGGAGGTCGTTTATGAAGCTCTCCCGGATCGCCCTCGTGATGGTGGCCGCGGCAGTCTGCGGAATGGGACTGTGGGCTTTGCAGCGGAGGGGGGATTACGGATTCGGCTACGACGACTCCGGCAGCAATATCAAGGCGGAGTTTTACTGGTCGCGCATGGCCTACCACTCGAATATGGAGAGCTATGGCGCTTATGGGCGGCGCGGCTTTTGGGGGTTTGCGGCATGGTCGCGCGATTATCCCAAGGCGGATCGGCAGTTTTTGATCGCTATGCACCGGTTGACGCGCATCAACGGGCGTTCGACGGAGCAGGTGGTGAGCCTGGATAACGACGATATTTTTAATTATCCGTGGATTTACGCGGTGCAGGTGCAGGACTGGACTTTTACCCCCGCCGAGGCGAAACGGTTACGCGAGTATCTGCTGAAGGGCGGGTTCCTGATGGTGGACGATTTTCACGGCACCGAGGATTGGGAGAATTTTATGAACGGGATGCGCCAAGTGTTGCCCAATCGCCCGGTCGAAGACCTGCAAAGCGGAGATGAAATCTTCCATACGCTGTACGACGTCGACAATAAAATGCAGATTCCGGGCGAGCAATATGTGTGGACCGGACGCACTTACGAAAAGGACGGTTATCAGCCTAAATACCGGGCGATTCGGGACGATAAGGGCCGGATCATTGTGGCGATCTGCCACAACATGCACCTGGGCGACGCGTGGGAGTGGGCCGATGATCCCAATTATCCGGAAACGTTCGCCTCGATGGCGTTCCGCGTCGGGCTTGACTTCATCATCTATGGCATGACTCACTAGGTCCCTGACCGATTCGGCCATTGGCCGCTTTTTCCGCACCAAGGCGAGGCAGCCCAAGCTCCGAGATGGGGGAGCTGGAGAAGCACTAACCCCGCTTATTGACCACGAGATGGGGCGGTTTCGCGGCCTGGATTCTCCGCAACGAGATGGAAGCGCAGAAGATCGACAGCCACGAGTTCCGGCAAGACGGGAAGCGTGCATGTTTCAGTTCCTATTCAAGTACCCGATTCCGGTTTTCACCAAAGGGCGATTCGAGCTGTTGGGAAGCTGGCCTGCGTGGCTGCTGCCTGTGTTCATAGCGTTGGCGGCCGGCGGGCTGGCGCTGCTGGTGCAGTGGAAGCTGCGCCACGCGGCTCCCCATGTGAGGAACTGGCGCGCATGGGCGATTTGGGGCGCACAATCGGCGCTGGTGGCTTTGATTCTGGTGCTGTTGTGGCAGCCGGCGATCACCGTGTCGGAGCTGAACTCGCAGCAGAACATCATTGCCGTGGTGGTGGACGACTCGCGCAGCATGGCCGTTGCGGACAGCAACGGCAAAACCCGTGAGGCGGCAGCGCTGGCGGCGCTGGAAGACGGCGTACTGGCGGGCTTGAAGAAGCGATTCCAGACGCGGATCTACCGATTTGGCGGGGGGCTCACGCAGGTGGATAACCCGCAGGGAATTGCGCCCACCGATCCGGCCACGCACATCGGCGACAGCCTGAAAAAGCTGGCCACAGACACGGCGGATTTGCCCGTTGGCGCGGTTTTGCTGCTGAGCGACGGGGCGGAGAACACGGCAGGGTTGGGAGGCACGGGAATCGGCCCGGACGCGTTGCAGGCGTTGCGCAACCGGAGGCTGCCGGTGCACACGATTGGCTTTGGTAAGGTGGAACCCGCGCACGACGTGGAAGTGGAAGACGTGAGCGTGGCGCCGCGGGCCACCGCCAATGCGCGCGTGGCCACCACGATCAGCTTGACCGAGCACGGCTACGCGGGGCAGAAGGCCACACTGACGGTGCGCAACGGCGATAGTTTGGTTGCCGAGCGCGAGATTACGCTGGCCCCGGAGGGACGCATCCAGACTGAGTCGCTCTTCTTTCCCGTGGGCGCGGCGGGCGCGAAGAGCCTCACCTTTGGCGTGGAGCCGCTGCCCGGTGAAGAGAACCTGAACAACAACGCGGTGACGCGGCCCATCCTGGTGAGCGATGCGAAGCGGAAGATTCTGTACGTGGAGGGCGAGCCGCGCTGGCAGTACAAGTTTATCCGGCGGGCTGAGGACGACGATCCGACGGTGCAGGTGGTTTCGATGCTGCGCACCAGCGAAAACAAGATTTACCGGCAGGGCATCAGCAATCCCAATGAGCTGGCGGAGGGGTTTCCGGTGCGGGCGGAGGAGCTGTTCGGATACGCGGGCATCATTATCGGGTCGGTTCAAGCCGATTACTTTACTCCGCTCGAACAGGAGTTGCTGCGCGAGTACGTGGACCAGCGCGGGGGGGGAATTCTTTTTTTGGGCGGGGACTCGTCGCTGAGCAATGGGGGATGGGCGGGATCGAGCCTGAGCGATCTGCTGCCCACGTTTCTGCCGGCGGGGAACCACAATTTTCATCGCGACCCGGCGACGGTGGAGCTGACGCCCGATGGGATGGACTCACCCATCACGCGGCTGCTCGACGATCCGGCAAAAAACGCCGACGTATGGAGGAAGCTGACCTACCTGGCCGACTACGAAGATCCGGGGGCGGCGAAGCCGGGCGCCACGGTGCTGGTGGAAATGCACGCGGACGGAAGACGCATGCCGTTTTTGATCACGGAACACTACGGGCACGGGCGCACGGCGATTGTGGCCAGCGGCGGCACGTGGCGCTGGCAGATGAGCGAGCCGCTGGGGGACCCCGCGCACGATTTGTTCTGGCAGCAGCTTTTGCGTTGGTTGATTGC
>JASHUH010000590.1 GCA_030040115.1 Acidobacteriaceae bacterium
ATTCTTTCCAGCGACGCCAGGCTGCGCGCCGTGATCGTGAAGGAACTCGAAGAGGTGCGCGACAAGTACGGCGACGCGCGCCGCACCGAGATTGTGGACGAGAGCGCGGAGCTACAGCTCGAGGATCTCATCGCCGACGAGCAGGTGGCGGTGACGGTGAGCCACCAGGGCTACCTGAAGCGCACGCCCATCTCCATCTACCGCCAGCAGCGCCGCGGCGGCGCGGGGCGCATGGGCATGAAGACGCGCGAGGAAGACTTTGTTTCGCAGTTGATCGTCGACTCGACGCACGCCTATTTGCTCTGCTTCACCAATAGCGGCCGCGTCTACTGGCTTAAGGTCTACGAGATCCCCGATGTGAGCGCCGCCGGCAAAGGTAAATCCATCCAGAGCCTGCTCGACTTGCAGGCCGGCGAGAACGTCCGCGCCATTTTGCCCGTGCGCGATCTCGAAGAAGAGAACAAGTACATTTTCTTCGCCACCCGCAACGGCACGGTGAAGAAGACGCCGCTCAAAGACTTTTCCAACGTCATGGCGCGCGGCATCATCGCTATCGGCATCGATAAGGACGATGAGCTGGTGGCGGCGCGTATCACCGACGGATGCCAGATCATCTTTCTCGCCACGCACCTGGGTATGGCCATCCGCTTCGACGAGTGCGACGTGCGCTCCATGGGCCGGCCGGCGTATGGCGTGCGCGGCGTCTCGCTCGACAAGAATGACTATGTCGTCGGCGTCGCGGTGACGCCCAAGGAGCACGAGCCGGGCGCCTATCGCATCCTTTCGGTGAGCGAGAACGGCTTCGGCAAGCGCACCGATGTGGAGGAGTATCGGCTGCAGACGCGCGGCGGCAAGGGCGTCAAGAACATGGCGGTGACGGAGCGCATCGGCCGCGTCAACTCGATTCAACTGGTGGAGGATGCGTCGGAGCTGCTGGTGATCAGCCAATTCGGCAAGATCATTCGCGTCGACACCAAGACCATCCGCGCCGCCGGTCGCGCTACCCAGGGCGTGCGCCTGCTGAACCTGGAAGACGGCGACAAGGTAGCCGCCACCGTCATCATCCCGCCCGAAGAGCTGAATGGGAACGGCAATCATGAAGGCGAGCAGGGGACGCTGCTGCAATAGAGCCGCCGAAACATCGGCACTTCAACTCTAAATCACCCCCAAATGCCCCGTGCCCCATCCTTGCGCCTTTTTTCTGGCGCAAGGGTGGGAGGGAATGACATTTTGCATCAGAAGTTCTGAAGGCTCCGACGGGTGAGTTGTGTCGGTCTCCCGCCCTTTCCGCAGAAAAAAGCGGAATTGTAGGCCTGATGGGGACAGGAGTGAACGGGGATGCGATACTGGTAGCCGCTGCAATGAGGTATCAGCGCGGCATCCTGCTTCTTGCTCAGGTCGCAGGTTGGCTTCAGTTGTGCTCACTGGTCGACTGGGAAATCTGCTGCGGTCCATCCAAAGTTAAATAGTATCGCTGGTGGACGATGATCTCGCTTTGCCAATTGAGCATCTCGTTTACGACGAATCCACGTCCGTCCGGGGTGACCTGCACTGCATCGTCAATGCCGCTTGAAATGAAGATTGCCGGCGACCACAACGTGCGGAAATTCTTGCCGTCGAAGGCATATAAGCGCGTAACTATTTTGTATGGCGATAGGGGCGGCACATCCGCCCACGCGATAAACCAGAACTCGCCGTCTACCGGAGGAGATTTTAGAGCCTCTGCGTTCAGATCGCTCAAAGCTTGACCGTTCGCGCCAGTCGGAAAATCGATGGTCACTACGGGCACGAATTTGCTCTCAGATTCCTTGTAGGCGCGAAAGGACATGGCATCGTCGCTGATCGCAGGCCCTCCACGCCATAACTCGATGCCAATGATCATGAAATGACCGCCGGGAAGATCGGCGAGGAATGCTATATCGTGCAAGTCGTCCCCCTTCTTTCGTCCCAAAAGCGCATCAACTCCGGCCTTGACCTGTTCCGCAGTGGCAGAGCCTGGCTGGAAGTTATCAGAAATATAGCCGTCAATCTCGCTGAAAAGTTTCCGAGTTACAGCGTCTTTTGTGGCGTCATAGCGTGCCATTTCATCAGGGTTGTGCCAGCGGAGTTGCTCCGACAGCATCCCCACCCGCGCCGAACGATTCGATTGCGTTTCCTGTTGCTGGGCCGAAGACGCGGCTCCGTTCGCTACAAGGACCTGGCAAAAGGTGAGGACTATTAAGCACAGTCTTAAGCACTGTCTTATCAATTTGGTCACGTTTTGACTCCTTTCATGGAATCGTTATGAGTGCCGGCGCAGTTCCGGAAGGCGCAAGTTGGAATACGACAAAGGCGGGCGTAAAGGACGGGGCACAGGTCATTCTTCCCAATTTCAGCTTGTCTGATTCAAGCGTCCGGCATGGGTCCGGTCATCACACTCGCTCAATAGGGCTCCAGTTCCCCAGCCTCGTTGCGGCGCCACCGTCTGATTGTCTTATCCCTCGGCTTGCTCGGATCACGGACGACGCCGATCTCCTCCCAGGCGGCAAGGCTTAACTCCGAAGTCAATTCCAGTCGCTCGCCAATCGTAAGGCTGCGCCACTTCTTCACCCGCTCTTTCAGGTGATCCGGCACATAGCCGTAGGGGAACTTGGACTCGTCGACGCTCATGGCTTGCCCTTTTCCTTGTTCGCCCTGTCTGCCTCGCGGATCGCCTCTACGTCCGCCAGATCGCTCAGTCTTCCCGACTTCAGTTTGTTCCGGATGAGGTGCTCCGAAGAAATGACTGAGACGCGCACGCCTTCCAACGTGAACTCTTCCCGCTTTTCCCACGCTTCATCGAAGTCGACTCCATCGATCGACTGGAGAAAATCCGCGCGCGCCGGTGCGGATCCAAGTTGGAAGACTGACGTGGGATTGTCGCGAAAATCGGCAGGCGTGGCTCCGGCGAGCGGCGCACCGAACTCGGCCAGCGCACGGAAGACAGCTTCGCTGTTCTTGACGCTTGTGCGGATAAGGATGTCTATGTCCTTGGTGAACCGCGGCTCGGCGTAATACCCTACTGCCCAGCCGCCTACAACCAGATACTCAACTCCGTGTGCGTTCAACGCGAGTAAGAGTTGGCGCAGATCTTCGGGTAGGGTCATACTGAGGCAGCCCTTTCACTCCGTTGACGAAAGCGTGCGCTGAAGCGGTCGCGTCCCAGACGGCGAGAAAGCGCTCGGCCGGGGGCCGGCTGCGCCAATAGCGGTAAACTTCGGCCTTCTGCTCAGCGTGGCTCGCGAATTTGCGGATGGTTTTGTCCATGCGGGCCGATCACACTATGTTTCTATTTTACATGCGGCAAGGTGTTAGCATCGAAGTTGGGCAATGCGCACAGAAAAGCTGCACATCATACCGCTGGGCGGGCTGGGCGAGTTCGGCATGAACTGTCTGGCGCTGCGCTGGCAGGACGACATCCTTGTGATCGACGCGGGACTGATGTTTCCCGAGTCGGAGTTGCTGGGCGTCGATATCGTGGTGCCCGACATCACCTACCTCATCGAAAACAAGCAGCACGTGCGGGGCATTGTGCTCACCCATGGTCACGAGGACCACATCGGGGGCTTGCCGTGGATTCTCAATGAACTTAAAGTGCCGGTCTACGCCACAGAGTTCACGCTGGCCTACGTCGAGGGCAAGCTCGAAGAGCACCAGATGCTCGACGAGACGGAACTGATCGAGATCGCGCCCAGCGAAAAGTTCACCCTTGGCCCCTTCACCATCGAGCCCATCCGCGTCACCCATTCCTTGGTGGATTGCGTGGCCCTGGCCATCGAAACGCCGGTGGGCATTATCATCCACACCGGCGACTTCAAAATCGATCTCGCCCCGCTCGACGACAAAGCCTTCGACCTGCACGCCTTTGCGGAATACGGCAAACGGGGCGTGCTGGCGCTCTTGCAGGACTCAACCAACGTAGAACGGCCGGGCTACACGCCCAGCGAGCGCGCCGTCATTCCCCGCCTCGACGAAGTTTTCTCGCAAGCCCGCAAGAAGCTTTTCCTCAGTTGCTTTTCGTCCTCCATTTACCGCATTCGCATTGCCATGGAGCTGGCGCGCAAGCATGGGCGCAAGGTGGCCGTCGTCGGCCGCTCCATGATCGACAGCACCGAAATCGCCCAGGACCTCGGTTACATCGAGGCGCCTCCGGGGCTCATCGTCAATCCCGGCCAGGTGCGCGATTATCCGCCGGAGCAGATGCTGGTGCTCATCAGCGGCACGCAGGGCGAGCCCATGAGCGCGCTCAGCCGCGCCGCCGTGGACAACCACAAGCACGTGCGCATCGAGCCTGGCGACACGGTGGTGCTCAGTTCGCGCATCATTCCCGGCAACGAGAAAGCCATCTTCCGGGTCATCGATCATCTCAGCCGCCGCGAAGCCACCGTCATCTACGACGACGGTCAGCATGGGCTGATTCATGTGAGCGGCCACGGCAGCCAGGAGGAGATGCGGCTGCTTATCAATTTGGTGCGGCCCAAGTTTTTCATCCCGATCCACGGCGACTACCGCTATCTGAGCAAGCACGCCCGGGTGGCCATGGAAACCGGCGCCGTG
>JASHUH010000591.1 GCA_030040115.1 Acidobacteriaceae bacterium
TTGGTGATGGCGCTGCCGTTATCGGTAAACGTCACCGCGCCGGTAAGCGGAACTGTGGCCCCTGAAGGAGCGTTCACCGTGGCGGTGAAGGTGAGGGAACTGTCCACGGTCGAAGGGTTGCTTCCCGACGTCAAGGCAACCGAAGTTGTGGTGTTGGCCGCGGAGACCGTGAGCGCCGACGTCGTCGTTCCGGTATTTGGGGCGTAGTTTGTGTCTCCGGAGAAATCCGCTGTAATCGTGTCGCTTCCCGCTTCGAGACCTGTGGTGGTGCAGGTGAAGGTCGCCGCGCCTGTGGCGGCATCCGTGCTTGAGGGCGAAACCGTATTGTCCTGGGGAATATCGGTGGACTCCGCGCAGACCACGTTGACGGTGGTGTTGGTGCTGCTGGTGAAGGTCACCGTGGATGTCGACGCCGGGGCCCCGGTGGTCGCGGAGCCTGTCACTACGGCGGTGAGGACCTCCGACTGATCGACAGTATCGGAGGCCGGGCTCACGGTGACAGTGACGGTGGTGGTCCCCGCGCCGGGGTCCGTGCTGCCAAGCGAGGTGATGCCGCTGCCCAAGGGCGAAGCTCCGCTGTTGCCGTCAGCCGTGACCAGGCCCGAACGGGCGCTTGTAGTTGAACTGACCGCAGCCAGGGATTCAGGCCCCGCGCCTACCGGGTAGGTGGTTGCCGGCTGGAGCGCGCCCGAACCGGTTCCGTCGAGGACGCTGACGGTGGAGGATTGGAAGTTGGCGACGGCCAGATCCTGCTTGCCGTCTCCGTTGAAGTCGGCGATGGCAAGAGCCGAGGGTGCGGATCCGACGGCATAAACGGTGGGCGCGCCAAAGCCCTTGCTGCTGTTCCAGTGCATCACGGCGACCTGGTTGCTGGCGCTTTGCGCGACGGCCAAGTCAAGGCCGCTGCCGCTCAAATTCCCCAACGCAATTGCCGTAGGCGATTTACCGATGTCGAGCTGACCGGCCGCGGTGAACTTGCCCGTGCCGTTGCCGGCGAGGATGGTGGCGGTTCCATCGGATTGGCAAGAACTGTCGCTGCCGCAGGCGTTGGCGACCACAAGATCGAGATGACCGGTTCCATCGAGATCAGCGGCGGCGATGGAAACGGGAGAATAATCCACGGGATAACTGGCCGAGGCGGCGAGACTGCCATCTCCGCGGCCCAGCCACACTTCGAGGGTTCCGGGGTCGGTGCAGGTAGTCTGGCCGCAATCGGAGGCGATGGCCAGGTCGGGGATTTTATCGCCGTTGAAATCACCTACGTAGAGCGCGCGCGGGCTGGCGGGCAGGGCATAGATTTGGGGCTGGCCGAAGGTTCCGTCGCCGTCGCCCAGCATCACCATCATGGTTTTGTCGTTACGGTTGAGCGCCACGAGATCGAGTTTCTTGTCGCCGTTCAGATCGGCAAGGGCTACCGCGATCGGGCCGCTGCCCAGCGCGATGGTTGAGGCGGCGCTATAGCCGCCATTCTTGTTGGCGAGGAACACGGTGGCGTTGCCCGCGCCGGAGCAGGCGGAGTCGCTGCCGCAGTAGTTGGTCACCACCAAATCGGACAGTCCGTCGCCATTGAGGTCGCCCGAGGCGATGGCCTTCGTCTCCAGTCCGGCCCGGTAAGCGCGCGAAGTGATCAGCGTTCCGTCGCCCCGGCCGAGGGGAACGCTGACGGTCCCGTCTTCATAGTTCACAATGGCGAGATCGGTGTGGCCGTCGGCATTGAAGTCGCCGGCTACGGCGGCGAGCGGCGAATTGCCGGCGACGAAGTTCTGTGCGGAGCGGAAAGTTCCATCGCCATTGCCCAGGAGCACGCTGAACGTGTTTGCTGACTTGTTGATGGCGACCAGATCGGCAATGCCGTCACCGTTAAGGTCGGCGGTCATCACGCTTGCGGGACCGTTGTCCACGGCGTACGAGGCTCCGGTTTGAAACGTGCCGTCGCCGCGGCCCAGCAGCACGCTGACAGAGTTGGAACTGGGCTGAGTGACCGCGAGATCGGGTTTGCCGTCGCCATTAAAGTCGCCGGCCACGACGGAAGACAGGGGTCCGGAGGCAACTGTCTGCGCGTTCAAGGGTGTGAAGTTGCCGGTTCCATCGCCCGCCAGAACACTCACGCTTCCGTCCGCATTGGCCAGGATGAGATCGTCGTGACCGGCGCCGTGGAGATCCGCCGTGGTGAGCGATGTAGGCTGAGCGCCGATGCGCAGGGAGGTTGCGCTGGGAAAATGGCCGGAACCGTCATTGAGAAGAACGGCCAAGCCGGTGGAGGAAGCTACGGCGAGATCGATTTTTCCCTGGCCACGGAAGTTCCCGAGCGCGAGCGCAATGGGATTCTGAAGTGCAGAGTAAGAGGCGGGCTTGCCGAATGTGCCGTCGCCGTTGCCGAAGAGGACGTTAATGGCTCCGGAGCCGCTGTCGGTGACGACGAGGTCGAGTTTGCCGTCTCCGTTCAGATCGGCCAGGAGCGCATTGCTTGGCTCGGCGCCAGCGGGGTATTCGACACCCGGGGCGAAGCCGCCTTTGCCGTCGCCCAGCAGCACGGTCACGTCGGCCGAACCCTTCTTGGTGACGACGAGGTCGAGTTTGCCGTCTCCGTTCAGATCGCCGGTGGCAATGCTGGTGAGATGCGCGGAAAGAGAAATAAACGGCGCGGTGAGGAAGCCGTTGCCGGAACGCGCCTGGTTGGATTGAGCATGAATGCAAATGGCGCCAAGGACGGGAGAAAAAACTGCGAAAAGCACACGGCTAGACGAGCGAGCGACACCTCGGCGAATCATGTCAGATCTCCGCAACTCAAAAAGGTTGAAGGCCCAAACAAAAGACAGGGACATCCTGCCTGCAACGAACCCTCCCCGAACAACAACACGCCGGTTCGAGACAAGCCGATTGAGAATGGTCAAAAGAGGACCGCGAAACCTACACGGACTGCTCCGGAGAACGGGAAAGGGAGCATTCCGGAAAAGAACACAAAGCAACAAGAAAAGTGCTATATTCGCGCAAGTCCGCCGGCCGAAACCATGCACAATGCAGGGCTGTCCCTCGATCGGACCTAGCCGGAATGGAATTCGTCAGAAGCTGAATTCTGGCCTATTTTAGGGCGGGTTTAGGAAAACGTCAAGCCCTTCTTAGTAGTGTTGATCGATTTGATTTCGTTTCTGCCGATTTGCGATTTTGCTGCTTCATGGCGAAGATAGTTGGGCGCATTCGCTCGCAAAACGATTGAGCGCCGAACTGGGGAGAATTGGGGAATCATCGCCAGTCCGCGATGACCCAGGCGTCGCTTCTTTTCGCCAGTGTAAAGCGGATGTCCTGGGGCCTCGCGGGCGCGCCAGGAATGAGCGTGGTGATGGTGCAGCTCCAGGTAGCACTGTTTTGGGAGACATTCAGGGAACCGGCGGGACAACTTTCCGAGACCCTAGCTTTAGGAAAGCTCTTGAAAAAGCTCTGCCACTTTTTTTCCACCTGAGGCGTCATGCCAGCCCAGACGGCGCGCATCTTTCCGACATCGTGAGCGGCCAGCGCGGCATTGAAATTGTTGACTACCGCCTGGAGGAGCGCGGTTTGATCCACGGGCTGAGGCGCGGGCTGAGGCGCGGGCTGGGGCGCGGGCTGGGGCGGGGGCGTGACGACCAGAACCTTGGGTTCCACGACGATACTCACGGTGCGCTGCTGCACGCCGCCATTTCCTTTGGCGACGAGCTGGTAGGTGGTGTTGCCGGCCGGGGTTACCTGCCGCTGTCCGGATGCGTCGACTTGCCCCACGCCATTGTCGATCGAAACCTCGGAAGCGTTAGCCGTCTCCCAGGTCAACGTGGTGGACTGGCCCTGCTGGATGGTGGTTGCCGAGGCGGAAAAGAGAGCATTGACCGGCGGCGCCTGCGGGGTGGGGGTGGGCGGCTTGGGAATCGGAGAGAGCAGGGCGGAAACGTTTTGCCGCTCGCCGTTCTTCAGATTGAATGTCTGGGTGTATGACTGATAACCGTTCAGGCTGATGGCCAGGGCGCGCTCGCCGGGCTTGACTTGCACGATGAGGTTTCCGCGCGCATCGGTTTGGCCCTGTAGGGCGTTGTCGATGTTGACCGAAGCTCCCGGAGTGGACTGGATGGCCATGAAGGCGACCTGCTGCTGCGCCGGGGCTGGGGTGGCGGATTGCGCCAGCTTGAAGGGCAAGGTTGACTGGTTGTTGGCGCTGATGATCACGGAAGCGGACGGAACCTCAGTGAAGCCCGACTTGACCAAGCGGATCGAGTGCTGGCCCGGATCGAGGGGGAGCTTCAGGGTTCCATCCGCAAGGGTGAATCCCTTGAGCACACCATCGACGAAGACCTCCACATTGTCGGTGTTGCCCTTAAGGAGGAGGGCGCCGGTGGGAGTGGACGGCAAAGGCGGAGGGGTGGGGCCTTGAACCGTCTTCTGTGTTGGCGCGGCGGACTTTGCACCCTGGAGGTGGAACCAGACGCCGACGATTACGATGGCCGCGACCAGGACGCCGCCGGCGAGGAGGGGGATGAGAAGCTTGCGCCGGGGCGCTTGCTCGGCGGCTTCGCCAACAACAGGGACGTGGCCGGTGACTCGGCGGGTGGGGGATTTGGAGGCTTCGGCGTTGAGGCGGCACCAGTCGGCTTGTTGCGCAGTTCCGGCAAATTCGAAGAAAGCGGCTCCCTTGCGAAGTTCTTCGAGGGCGCGCGCGGTGTCGTTAGCCAGCAATGCGGCGCGCGCATTTTCGACAGCCTTACCGACGGCTTCATTGGCTGTCCGGCCACGGCGGGACTCGATTTCGGAAATGGCGCGAGCAAGTTCGGGAGACTCTCCCCAGGCGCGCCGCACGCTATCGAGAGCGTCGAGCGCGGATTGGAACTGGCCTTGTTCGGAAGTCTTGGCGGCCGCGGCGAGAGCGTCGGCAATGGTCTGCTTGCGCGATTGCTCGGTGCGCAGCCGCGCCTGCTCGGAGCGGATTTCCTCAAGCAGGGCTTTTTGCGGCGCGCCGGCCATAGAGGAAGCCGGGAGCCCCTGAAGGAGCTCGATGGCTTCATCAAGCTGGCCCTGTTCTCTGAGGCGGCCGACTCTGGCCATGAGGGCGAGGGTTTTGCGCTCGGTTTCCTGCTGCTGGGCGCGCGCCTCTTCGAGCAGGCGGGCGAGCATCGGGTCGCCGGTTTCAGCGCAGGCGGGACTGAGGAGTTGAACGGCTTGATCGAAGCGCTCCTGCTCCATCAGGGAGCGGGCTTCGGCGATACATTGGGCGCAGCGCTCGCGGCGTCTTTGCTGGGCCAGCTCTTTGCGGGCGAAGTCCAACAATTCGCCCACGCCGGCCGCATCGGCGAATTCAAGCTCATAGGACTCGAGGATTTCGACGGCTTTGTCGAAGCGGCTGGCGTTAATGGCGTCCTGGGCCTCGCGCAGATAACGGCCGCGCACCTCTTCTTTTTCGCGAGCTTTGAGGCGCTGGCGCAGGGAGTCCTCGAGGGCCAGGAGGCGTTCCTCGCCGGGCAATTCCTGCAGCGCTTTCTGCACGATGATCAGGGCCTCGCCAGGCGACTGCTGAAAAGCAGCTTGGGCCTTTGCCGCCGTGGCGTCGACCAACTGGCGCACGCGAAACTGCCGAGTGACGAGCGCGACCCGGGTTTTGAGTTGCAACAGGGAGGACTCGGAAGGCAACTGTTCGACGGCGCGGTCGATGAGTTCGGTGGCGCGATCGTATTCTTCGGCCGCAAGGCAGCGCTCGATTTCGGCCTGGATCTGCTCGATGAGTTTGCGGCGTCGCTCCTGCTCCTGGCCGCTCACCGCGGTCT
>JASHUH010000592.1 GCA_030040115.1 Acidobacteriaceae bacterium
GCTAGTAGCTAGTAGCCAGTAGCTAGCAGCTAGAAGCTGTATCTCGCCTCCAGCCGCACCGTCGTCGGCGCCCCCAGCCACACAAACGTATCGCCGTAGTTGGCCCCCGTGTCTGACCAATATTTCTTATCCGCAACATTGTTCGCGTAGATCGTAAACGTCATCCGTCCCTGCTCGCCTCCGGGCGTGTACCGCGCGCCCAGATTGAACAAATTGTAAGCGGGCACGCTCACCGCATCGTCGCGCGTCGCCTCCTTGCGCGAGCTATAGCTCCACCCCGGCATCAGGTGCAGTCCGCGAATCCGCGGCGCGCTCACATCCGCAAACACCGTCGTGTGCAGCCGCGGCACGTCGATGACTTGCTTGTTGTCGAACGCCGCCGTCCCCGTATCCGTCGAAACCGCGTGAATCGCCGCCATCGACCCCGAAATCCGCAGCCAGTTCGCCGCCTTGCCTTCGGCGTTCAACTCCACCCCGTTATGCGTCTCGCGTCCTTCCGACTCGAAACACAAATCTCCCGGCGCGTAAAATTCATTTGCCGTGCAAAAGCTGTCCGGCGCCTCAATCACCTTGGGATAAATAAACGGCGCCCGCATGTGAAAAAAGTCCCCGCTCAGCAAAATCCGCTGCCCGGGCTCCCATTTCGCGCCCGCCTCCACCTGCCGCGTAAAAAACGGCGCCAGAAACTGGTTCGCGTTATCCACCCACCACGGCCCCTGCGGTCCCAGCGACAGCTCCACCCCATAGTTCACATAAATCGTCACGCTATTCGCCGGGCTCGCCGTCACCGCGTACTCCGGCAGCCACACCGGCTTATCCGTGATCTCCGGCGCGCACTCGCCGGTCGAAAAATCCGTGCACGAAGCCCACAACGAGTAGTTATGGTCATGCAGCCGGTCATACCGCCCGCCGGCAATCGCTTCCATCCGCCCCGGCAGATGCACCCGATCCTCCACCACTCCCGACGCCTGGTGGCTGTCTTCCCACAGCCGCCGCGGCCCCGCCGTCTCATACGGATATTCGAGCGAATCCGCGCTTCCCGGCGCCGCCACCGGGGCCATCGGCTGGTAAATGTTCTCCGCGCCCACGTACGCATACACCGCCCCATCGGCAATCGTCGCCGTCGACGGCTGATCCACCGTATAAAACCCGGGCTGACGGACGCTGCGCAAAAACACCACCCCGCCGAACGTCACCTCCTGCGTCACCGCCCCTGTCCGGATGTGTCCGGTCGCCATCGCCTCCGCTTCGCCGTCCATGCGCAACTCGCCCGGGTCGCGATAGTCATAAATTCCATACGTCCCATCGGGGCAGAAAAAGTACGCCGGCGCATCCGGCGCCCCGGGGCAGCTCACATTGCCATTGGCGTTAAACGAAGACCCATACGCGTAGATCACGTTGTCCTGGATCAGCGAATGGCTCAGCCCTGCCGCCGCAAACGCCGTCCACCGCGGCGAAAACGCATCATTCACCCGCGCATTGGCGTTGAACGTATCGTAGGTGTCCGGAGGGCCCCACGGCTGATCGCCCAGCATCGTCGAGGTGTAGATGCGATTTATATCCGGCAGCGTCGTGCCGCCCAGCAGTTGGTAGCCGCTGCCGTCGCGCTCCGTCTTGTGCTGGTATTCGAAGTTTCCCTCAAGCTCCGCCTTCGGCGACATCTTCCAGTTAGCCGCGCCCGCGCCCACGGCTCGCCATCCGTTGGTGTCGTTCATGTAGGTGGCGATGCGTTCGCCGGCCAGGTTCACCCGCGCACCCACCTGCTTGCGGCTCCCGAAAAACCGCCCCAGATCAACCGCCCCATACGCCGTGCCCCGCTGATCGGTCGCGAACCCCACATCCTTGATGGCCGCCGGCGCCTTGGTCACGTAATCAATCAGCCCGCCCGCAGAAGCCACCCCGCTCTCCACACCCGCCAACCCGTTCAGAATCTCCACGCTTTCCTTGTTCTCGAGCGGCACGTCCTGCTCGCCGGCAATCGTCAGCCCGTCGATCTCCAGCCCCGTCGCCAAATCGATCGGGTGCCCGCGAATCATGTAATCGCCGTAATAGCCCACCGGTACGTAATCGTCCTGAACCGAGGCGTCATTCTTCACCACATCCGAGAGCAGCCGGGCCACCTGGTCGTTCAGGAGCGAGCGGGTAATCACCGTCGCCGAAAGCGGCGCGCTTTTGAGCGGCTCATCGCCCAGCGCGCCCACGGTCACCGACTCGGGCAGATAATCGCCGTTCACCTCGCCGTGAACGACAACCGTAGTCGTCACCGGAGCAGGCTTTTGTGGGGAAGTCGTTTGCGCCTGTGCGCCGGACGGCGCCGGCGCCGGAGGAGCCGGCGTTTGCAAAGCAACCTGCGCCTGCGCCACGCTCAGAATGGTCAAGCAGCCGGCAAACTTCCAGGCCCCCCGGATGACGGGATGATGAGTGACCGGCGCCGCCAGCCGCCGCCACACCGATAGTGCCGATTCGAGCATGCATTTCCCTTGCTTCTACCGAAACAAGGGAGCCCGAAACTTGCCTGTGAGTATTGCCGCTCGGATTAGAAACCTTCCCACGCCGGTATTATCCGGATCGGGTTCGAGGGTATTTCTCAGCCCCACATCCC
>JASHUH010000593.1 GCA_030040115.1 Acidobacteriaceae bacterium
CGGGATCCGAAATGCTACGCTGCCAAGATCGATGCACACGTAAAGCAGACCGTCGCCGCAAAACCGAAGCTGGTACAGATCAGCACCGCCTACGGCAAACCCTCCGAAGGGAGCCCGGTCATTCCGCGCAACAGGTACGTCGAAATCCTGGACGACAAGCCGAAGCGTAAAAGTGAGCGCGACTTGCCCGGATACAAGACCTGCGAGTACACCGCCGAGGCGATCGTCACCGAAGGCACGGAAAAGGGCGAAACCAAGAAGGTATGCGCCAATCCCGAATGCCCGATCCACCACCCCAAGCGGCAGAGTCAGCGCAACCACGCTGACGCCGCGTTCAAGGCAGAACAGGACAAGCGCCGCCGCGAAGAGGCCATCGCACAAACCACCGGAATCCGCGTCCTCAAAGCCATCGGCGATGCAGTTCCCGTCCGGCTGATGAAACGTGACCTGCTGTTTCTGGCCGAGCGGTTGACCGCGATGCTGGACGAGCGGCGCCTGTCCATTCTCATCCGGCAGCACGGCATTGGCAAACCGAAAGAAGATGCAGCCCCGGCAAAACTGCTGGCCGCGTTTCTCCCGAAAGCCGAAGAAAGCAAACTGGGCCGTATCTTAGTGGAAACGGCGATTCTTCTGTCCATGCACAACCAGACCGACGCGGCGAAGATTCTCCGCGAAGCCGCGCACGCCTACCAAGTGGACGTGGACGCCATCTCCGCGACTGTCAAGCAGGAGTTCGCGGCAAAAGAAAAGGCGAAGACCACCAAGAAGCCCACGACCAGATCGGCGTCGAAGTCCACAAAGAAAGTAGCAGCGTAACACTCGACCAACTCGCAACCCTGTGCGGAGCCAGCATGATCGGCTCCGCATATCTTTGAACTGTTGGCCGTCTGCCCGCCCTCTTGTGATGCCCCGAGAGAGCCGGGGCGACTCTCTCCGCCCACCCGACGGCCAGTGCCGCCCATTCGAGGCGGCGAGCAGACACCGAACTCGCCAACATCTGTGGTCACGAAATGCTCATCGACAAGTAACAGGCGGCAAATCTTGATAACTCTGAATTGTTCATGTTCGGCTGCCCGTTTGCCCACCCTTTAGCGACGCCTCGCAAATGCAGCGCGGCGGCATCTTCGGCCCACCCAACGGGCAGCGCCGTTCTCGCGCCTTCGGCCCAAAGCAAATCCACAATTCATAGGCCGTCCAGGAACTTCATTAGCGCAGCGTCATCCCGCCATCGCTTTTTGCCCCGCTTTGGGCTGAGTTTGTTGAGCTGCGCACGAAATCGCTCTGGAGTCAGTCGCAGATAGCGTTCCGCCGCGGCGAGGTTATGTTGACCCATATAAACCGAGAGCGCCGGAATCATCCGATTCATATCTGCGCCATGCCTGAACCACGCTGTCAATCGGTGGACAGCGAAGGTGTGCCGCAGGTCATGCATCCGGGGTTGGTAGCGGGCTCCGTCGTGACGGGCAACACCAGCCTGCTTGCGCACTCTCTGAAAGGTCTGGTTCGCCGTATCGGTTTTGATCTGAGCGCCATCTCTGGTTAGAAAGAACGGCGATCCGCTCTCTGTCCCATTTCGCTGGCGCGTGCAATGGTATTCGAATAAGATGTCGTAAAGATCGGAACCAATTGGAATTTCGCGCGAACGGTTCACGCGGCTGCTTTGAATATTGATTCGTTTCCTTCGAAGGTCTACATCGCTCTGTTTGAGTGCAATTGCTTCGCCGATCGTCGCTCCCGTTCCATAGAGAAACAGGATCAGAGTACGAAAGGTGCGAGGATCGATCACGCAATTAAATTGCCGTTGCACTTTTCCGGCGGCCACAAGGAGCCGGCGAAGTTCGGTCCGAGAGTAAACATAGGGGACGAATGTCTGTATCGGTGAACGGCGAGCTGGAGGGAGCGGCAACCCCGGGATCTCATTGCGCGCTTTCCAGTATCGGAAAAACCCGCGCACGAAACCATATTTCTTATACCAGGTAATTGGCGAAGTTAGAGGACCATTGAGGAAAGCCGTGACGTCGTTGATTCTGATCGTCGCAATAGGCACGTCACCGACGTATCGCTCTAGGGAACGAAGAGTTTGTGCGCCTTTGAGCCAAGGCGTGCCTTCGGACCGTCTGGCCTCGACATAAACTTCAATTCCGGTACGGAGATTCATCGCAACCCTGCCAGGCGAAAGTCGGCAACCTTGCGAAGAGTCCGAATATCGTGCTTCGCGTAGATGCTGACGGAATTAATGTCGCGGTGGCCCAGGAAGTCGGCGATCTCTTTTGGGGATGTTCCCTTCTGAAGCAGCCGAGTTGCGCAAGCGTGGCGCAAAGAGTGAGCGCCCACATGATCGAGTTCGATTCCAAGCTTCCGCATGCGCGTCGACACGGTCCTCCACACGGTGTCGTGTCGAAGTGGCCCCCAGGGGCGACGTTCGCCAAGGAAGAGGTGCCGGTCGTTCACGTGAGGGCGGGCAAAGCGAAGATATCTGAGGATTGCTTCTCCCGCTTCGTATTGGATCGGGAACTGCTGGACACCGCGACCTTTGGCGCGCCGAACGGTGACTAGCCAGAGTGAATCGCGTATTCAAGGACAAGCCGGGTGGCCTCGTGGTCGATTACCTCGGTATTGCCCATGAACTGAAGCAAGCATTGGTGATCTACACAGAAAGCGGCGGCCAGGGCCGCACTGCGATTCCGCAGGACGAAGCTATCGCGACGATGTTAGAAAAGTATGAAATCTGCCGTGGGCTCTTTCATGGCTTTAATTGGTCCGTGTGGGTAAACGGCACATCGGCCGATAAGCTGGCTCTCCTTCCGAATGCTCAGGAGCACATTCTTCGGCAGGCAGACGGCAAGCGCTGTTTAGCCCAGGCGGTCACCGAATTATCCATCGCTTTCGCGCTCGCAGTTCCGCACGATGAAGCGATGAAAATCCGGGACGACGTAGGCTTCTTCCAGGCCGTACGGAATGTTCTCGCAAAATCAGCCGATCAGCAGCAGCGGCCCGACCATGAACTCGATGCCGCTATCCGACAAATCGTTTCTCGCGCCGTAGTCACAGATGGAGTTGTCGACATCTTCTCTGCGGCAGGCTTGAAGAAGCCGGACATTTCGGTGCTTTCCGACGAGTTCCTTGCTGAAATCGGACGGCTTCCGCAGAAGAATCTTGCCGTGGAACTACTGCGGAAGCTGCTCAACGGCGAAATTCGTACCCGATCACGCCGCAACGTGGTCAAGTCGCGCTTGTTCTCCGAACTCTTGGAAAACAGCCTTCGCAAGTATCAGAATCGCGCAATCCAAGCTGCGCAGGTGATCGAGGAACTGATCGCCCTCGCTAGGCAAATGCGAACGCGACCACCGAACTCGGCCAGTACGCGAGCAACGACCCGCCGCCCTCCACGGTCGTCTGGACGCAGGGCAGCAATGAGGCCAACAACATCGCCCCGCCCACCAACGCCATCGGCCTGGACCGCTATCCCGAATTGGTCGATCCCAGTAACAGCGCGATTGATATCGTCAATCACTGGCTGTTCGTGGCCGACACTTACAACAACCGCGTGGTGGTCTATACCCTCAACACCGACAATTCCATATCCACGGCGAGCGGCGGCCACACCGCCAGTTATGCCCTTGGCCAGACGAGCATGACCGGCAGCGCTTGCAATCAGGGCGCCGGAGCGCAGAATCCGACCCAATCAACCCTGTGCCAGCCCGCCGATCTCGCGGTCGACGCCGCCAACACCCGCTTGTTCGTCACCGACAACCAGAACAACCGCGTTCTGGTCTTCAACTATTCCGGCGGTTTCAGCAACGGCATGAACGCGTCTTACGTGCTCGGCCAGTCGAATTTCACCAACGGCGGCAGCAACACGACCCGATCCGGTTTCAGTGGACCCCAAGGCCTCGCCTACGATGCCGCCAACACCCGGCTGTTCGTGGCGGACGCAGTCAACGACCGCGTGCTGGTCCTCAACGTCGCAACCGGCACCATCGCCAATGGCGAGAGCGCATCTCACGTCTTCGGCGCGTCGAGCCTCACCAGCGCGGGCAGCGGCAGTTGCACCGCGTCCACATTCAACAACCCCAACGGCGTCGCCTATGACCCCAACCACGGCACCCAGTTCGTCGGCGCAGCAAACGGTACTGACAACCGCGTTCTCGCCTTCAACGCCACGCCCGCTTATATCGCCAACGGCGAGAACACTTCCTGGGCTCTCGGAACCACCAGCGTCGCATCCTGCCCCAACAACTGTGGTAACGGCCCAACCCAAAACAACTTGTGCATACCGGTCTTCCTCAACTACGACCCCGGCAGCAGCCGCCTGTTCGTCATCGACTCCGGCAACGAGCGTGTCATGATCTTCGACGGCGGCTACGCGCCCCCGAATTTCATGAAGATGTTGCCCGACTGATCCTGAATTGAGTGCGCCATGCCGCGCTTCACATACAAAAGCAAAACGCCCGGCCCATGACCGAGCGTTTTCCCCGGCTCCTCTGACTCCTTGCCGGACCGTTAGCCGTAATCCGGCGCGGGAGTGTTACTCAGCGCTTGCATGAGATATTCCCCATTCCGCT
>JASHUH010000594.1 GCA_030040115.1 Acidobacteriaceae bacterium
TGCTGTGTCGTCAAGTCCTGCATCACCGGAACGATGGAGATGGCCTTTCCCTGTTGCATGCCGTCCAAAATACGCAGCAACAATTCGTAGACGGCGTCCGGCAACTCGATCGCCGGCTCTCCACCCCGGCCGAGAAGGCGAGCCCTGCCATCGCGCCGCAGCAGTTCATGGAGGGCGTGCACCTGCTCCTCCTGCGAAGCGGGAAGAGAAACGGGGTCAAGCGTGGAAGTTGCCATAGAACCTCGCCAGTCCGAGCTAAAGAAATTATACGAAATAAACGAAATAAGCGCAACACTGCTTGTGTTGTGGCAGTGCTGACGCAGCTCAAATTGGCGAAATTCGACTAGTCGTGCGTTCGCTTATTTGGGCTTAATTAAATATTTACTTTATATTCAATGCCTTGCGCCGCATTGGTGGTCAGTTTTGGTTTTGGCCTTAAACAAGCTGGTGCTCATCAGGAATTGCCCATTTCGACCCCTATGATCATGATTTCAGGCAAGTTCCATGAATTGCCGAGATCGTTTCAGCGCTGCTGAAACAATTCTCCAGACGCCGTCTGGAGGATTCGTCAGATACTGTCCGACGAATCTTCCGACAGGATTTTTCAGACGGTGTAAAAAACATTGCGCACTGGGTCAATTCATTCCGAGCCCCTTCCCAATGGAGTCAAACGAATTAATTTCGAGCGCGGCAGTTTTGGTCACCTCGGTTCCGAGCTGTTGAGCAAGCCGTGTTACGTCATCGGTGAAAATTGTCGCTTCATAGCTGGCGCGGGAGATGGCGACATAGCCAAACCTGGCGCTCAAAAGGTCGGGGTGAACTGCGGTGTCGGCGTGGATCAGGACACGCTCGGCGGTGAGCCCCTGGGCGCTGTGACTGGTGACGGCATATCCGTGGTCGAAGTGGCGGTGTTCGGCGGGGTTAATCTCGATCGGGCGATTGTCATCGAGCCGGACGCTCATGCGGCCATCGGGTGCGATGGATTCGATGACGGCAAGATCCCGGTTGGCGACACCGAGCGATTTCTCTGGAGCAGTGAACTGTATGCGATCCCCACGGCGAAATCGTGAATTGCTTCCCGATAGACGCTGACCCCTGTGAGGCGCCGCGGATCATAGGTGATGGATTCGCCGAACTCCTTCTGGACTGCCAACTGGTTTTGTGACGGATTGATGGCAGCAACGGTGGCGTAGGAACCGGCTTCGATCCCGGCCGCCTTGCTTCCGCGTGAGTAGCGCACTACATCGCCGATATCGTAGTGGTTCGCCCAGGCGCGGTCGGCGCCCGTCATATCCTGGCGCTGAACGAGGATTCGGAACGGATGATTTTCTCCTGTCACAGAACCACTCACACGCAGCTCATTCCGAACCGCCGTATTCAGTTCACGGCGGGATGCGTTGTCGGGCGAAACAATCAGAGTCCGTTCCGGGGATTCCGCATAAGCGCGAGCAACAGCCCGGATGCGCTCTTCCCGACCGGGAATTTCCTTGACGCGTCCCTGTTGCCTGAGTTGGATGATCGCGGCCGCGCTTTGGCCTCAGGCCAACATTTCGACGGCGGATTTGAGCGCAGGGTCTTTCTGACGTACGATCTCATCCAGCTTTGCAGTTCGCATTCCGGCTTGCTGCAACTGCTCGAATGGACGGCCAGCCTCGACACTTTGATGCTGTCGTGTATCGCCGATCAAGAGCACGCGATCATCAGGACTGAGACGTGAGAGGAATTCGCACATCTGCCGGGTGCCGGCGAGACTTGATTCGTCGATGAAGTAGTAGTGTTTCTCCCTGCCATTCTCGGCGCATGGAGAGGAAGCCGCGAGAAATCCCTGCAAAGTGCCGGTCGGAATCCCTGCTTCGTTGAGCTGGTGCGCGGCGCGGGAAGTCGGGGCTAGGCCGTACACCTCGTAACCCCGCGCCTCGATGGTTTCTCGCAGTGTTGAGAGGACCGTAGTCTTCCCCGTACCAGCGTAGCCCTGGATACCGTGGATGCGGTCGGAGGAATAGAGAACTTCCTCGACTGCCGTCCGCTGGACGCGACTCAGGAACCGTTGCTGTTCCGAAGCCGCCGCCAATTCCTGCTGCGGTATCAGTGGTTCGCTCTGTCCTTTGCCTTCCTGCATTCGGTAGATCACGTCTCTTTCCGCCTCGATTACGCGGGCAGTGGTGAATCGGCGACCGGGAAGATCACGCACGTCATCGATCTGACGGAATTCGCCGGAGGCAAGCCGTGCGGCCAGACTGCTGCGCACTTGCGGGAAGGTAATCTCTCCCATGCCGCGGCGCAGGGCGTCACGGACCAAAGCCCGCTCATCGACTACAGCTTCGCGCTCGAAATTACGGTCGCGCGAAAAGCTGACAGCCTCGCGAGCCTTCTGGTGTGAATCGGGGGTCCGCTCCCGATGCTGAGCCCGGTCGTGCGCCGCCCTGACAACCGCATCCGCCTGGTGGCCGTATTCGGCCGCGAGCTTGCGATGGGCCTCCATCGCATCCCGGAGAGACTGGATCTGTTTCCCATCGCGTGTTGAGTGCGCAGCAATTTCGGCCGTTTCCTTCCCATTTCTCCCGGCCCGTTCCAGGTACTCGCGAATCTGCTGGCTGCGCGGGCTGGAGGCGTCCAAGTATTCCTGCGTGTAACCCTTGATCTCCGGCGCGCCGCTACGTCCCGCCGTGATTTCATAGCCAAGTTGGCGGAGTCGGTAGGTTAACTCAGACTGGTAGATCGCCGTGGCAAATTGCTGCGAGGCGAAGAGGCTTTGCGGCTGCAGGGCACGGTATTCTCCCGTCTCGCGCTGGGTGACATTGAAAATAACTGCATGGGTGTGGAGCTGCGGGGCGGCATAGCCGTCCACGGGCCGCGCGGTATCATGCTCGAATTTGGCAACAATGAACCTGCCGGTCGTGTCCGCAGGATTATTTCCGCCAACCCGCGCCATGGTGTACGACTCCAATTGTTCTAGCGCGGTACCCAC
>JASHUH010000595.1 GCA_030040115.1 Acidobacteriaceae bacterium
TACCCCGAGCCCAGCCCATTCTCGCTTGATCCGGGGCCGGTTGATATCGCGAGTTTAACGTCGATAAGAGCCAATTTACTGTCGAGTTCCATCCTCCGTCAAGCGATTTAATCGTCTATCATTATCGTATTTCTAAAAGTAACTATTTTGCCCAACTTAAGAGTTGATGGATCCAAGGGCATCTTGACGTTACGCCTTGTTAACTTGCGCTCATCCTGCGCTAAGTGTCGTTCTGAGGTTGGTTCTTCCGCAATCTTGATGTACCCCGGCT
This sequence comes from Acidobacteriaceae bacterium, assembly GCA_030040115.1. Classification (GTDB taxonomy): domain Bacteria; phylum Acidobacteriota; class Terriglobia; order Terriglobales; family Acidobacteriaceae; genus Telmatobacter. The sequence continues at coordinate 272 of JASHUH010000595.1, forward strand.
GACGCTTTGCCGGTACCGCGAGGGGCGATAGAACGGGATCAGGTTCCGGCGAGGTCCAGGAATGGCTATGGGACGACGGATGTTGTAGTCGGATGCCGACGAAGTGGTTCCGGACGAATTGAAGGACGAAGGGCGAAGCCGGCTGATCATGGTGTTGCACCCGGCACGGTAATACTTGGCCACATTGCCGGCAGATTTCCCGGTATATCCGTAGCTGGTACAGACGACGGCTGAGCGATTTGCTCTGGGAAGGCATTGCTGCCATGATCGAATTGCAAGCCCGCCGGTTCTTCTTGCGATTCTGCGGGTTTGGGCAGCGCATCTTTACAGAGCGCCGCAGGAGACGGCGCCATGGTACACGCGTCGCGCCTTTCGTCTGAGCGTGGCGCTGAAACAGATCATGACCATGCGGTTCCGACACGCGAATATCAGATTGATCAATTGTTTCAATGCTGAGTCAGTGAGGAGCACGAGGTGTTGCATAAGCTGAACTCAGCGGCGACGCGCATTCAGAGAACGACCACGGTGGCTCCTCGGAGACTATGTACTTCATCGGACTCGATGTGCACAAGAAGACGATCAGCTTTTGCGTGAAGGACGCGGCTGGCCGTGTGCAGGGGGAAGGCAAGATCGGATCGACGCGGCGCGAGTTGGATGCCTGGGTGCGAACCCTTCCTCAACCCCGCACGATTGCCATGGAAGCGACCATCTTAACAGATGGATCTATGACCATCTGCTTCCGCATGCCGAGAAAGAGAAGGTGGCTCATCCGCTGATGCTGAGGGCGATCGCTACGGCCAAGAAGAAGAACGACAAGATCGATGCCAGCAAGATCGCTGACTGCCTGCGCTGCGACTTCCTGGCCCGAGTGCCACATGGCCTCGACGGAGATCAGAGACCGGCGCCGCACGCTGTGCTACCGGAACCTGGTGGTCCGACAGATTGTGCAGATGAAGAACCGTGTCTCCGGGCTGTTGATGGAGACGGGAGTGAGCTACAACAAGCAGCGGTTGCACAAGGTGGGCTACTTCGCCGATCTAATATCGACCAACGAGGAGCTGAGCTTCAGCATAAGGCCGTTGCTGAAGCTGAGCAGGGAGATGATCCGCCGGTCGCAGAAGCTGGATTATGCCCTGGTCAACTCGCTGGAGCGTGATCCGCTCTTGAAGGAGCGGATCACGCGACTCAGAACCGTTCCGGGAGTGGGTCCAATCACCGCGTTAACGTGGGCTCTGGAGATCGGCGACTTTACGCGGTTCGGTTCGATCAAACCGGCAATCAGCTACTGCGGCTTGTGCGGCGATGAGAAGAGCTCGGCCGACAAGGTGACGCGCATGCCGCTTTCTAAACAGAGAAACAAGCATCTACAGCGAGGGCTGATCGAAGCAGCCAAGCTCGCGCCCAGGCAGTGCCATGAACTAGCCGTGACCCATGCCAGAGAACTGGAAAGAGGGAACCCCAACCGGGCTACGTTGGCAGTGGCCAGAAAGATGGTGTGTTACATGCTCGCGGTCGAACGAAGGAAACAAGACTTCGTGCCTGCCGAAGAGCTCAGCCGCACGGCAGCAGCGTAAAAAGCTTTCCTATTGGGTATCCGCTTCACTAACCGCACCCCAAGGGGCTGTGTTTTGGCTCAGAAAGCATCGGCACCTCGATCAACGATTTGACGCCGTGTAACCGGATCGACGGCGACGGCTTGTTGCGCCAAGCGATAAAACAGCTTGCCGCGGCTCTTTGATTTGCGGCGATTGAAGCGGAAGGTGAACTCGTCCAGATAGAAGTCCAGATGTTTGTGACTAACCGCTCCCTGGTGAGTTCCCATCAACCACCGTTTGAGCAACGAAATCACCAAGTGAACCCGCGGCAGCGGTTCCGAAACAGCCTCCCTGTTCCCTTTCAGGTACGTGATCTCTCGCGGAAAGCCTTTGCTCTCCAGGGGCAAGTATCCCAGCCACCCGTCGGTGTGAACCACGCTGCTGGGGGCAACCGAATCCTCGACAAAGGGAACCAGGCTGGCGGCCGAGACGTCGGGAATCTGGCGCATACGAATCCGCCCGATGTCCGGTCCATCCTCCTCGGCAGCAACCAGAACCAGCGTCTTGTCCAGATTCAGTCTGCCCAGCGGATCCTCTTCCGGGCCGCCGACGTAGCACTCGTTCGCCTCCACGCCACCAATGAGCAGATCACGCCCTGGCCTTACCATGGCGCAGCGCAGCCGATGCAGCATGGTCCAGGCGGTTTCGTACCGGCTCAACCCCAGGATGTGCTGCAACCCCAAGGCGCTGGCCCCGTTCTTTTGGGTCGTCATCCACCACATGGCCTGAAACCACAAGCGATGAGGAATGCGGGTGTCTTGAAAGATCGTGCCCGCCGTCACCGAAACCTGATACCGACAGCCATGGCATCGCAACAGCACCGTCCTCACCGATGCGCTCTGCTGGCAACCGCAGCGCGGACAACGAAAACCCTCCGGCCAGCGCAGTTGCCGGAAATACTCCCGGCATTCCTCGTCACTCCGAAAGCCTAGGTCGAACTCCCACAGGTTCCGGGGATAATCTTCCATCGACTCACATACTACGGGTTGTACCTTGGTGGTCGAGTAGAGTGATGGCGCTGAAGGGGCTTCGCATGATGCCGTTGTCTCCATCACCCTCTCTAAAATTCCGTACGGCCCGTTTTCCGAGGTGCGGCTTCAAGGCTGACCTTTCGGATGGGGCCTTCCCTTCAAACGCCCTGCTTAAGCTTGCTCCCAGCACATGCAGTCCGATGTTCGGTTTGCCTCCATCCTTCGCGCCGCTTGAGAGTCAGACCTTGCTTCCCGTTCTGAGCCGGGAAGGCGCTCTCCTCGCGACGCCGTCATTCGGGCTTCCCCGCCCTGCCCCAGGGGTCCTCGCTCCGGTCGGGGTTATAGTGTCCCCGTCCATCGCCGCTTCATCGACCCCATCCGAGCCACTCGCGTGCACCTTCCGACTTCCCGGCCGGGCCGGTTATACGTAACGCCTTGGCTGTGCGGGAGCGCCTGGGCCGCCCACGAGTGGGTCCGAGCTTGCGCTGACTATTCCTTCTCGACATGTCGCCCTCTGCGACTCCGGGGAGACCGGCGGCTGCATTTGTCCAGTTCCTTCACCGCCGACACTGGCCTTCGCCCCTTGACTATGGGCTCGGCTCTACCAAAGATCCCACAAATCCGCTTCACGTGGGGGTGTCGTTTCGGAGCTTAACTACGGTTCACGTTCGCTACGACCTGTCGATTTGCTGGCCCTCCGGACGGATGGACCGGGCTTTCGCTCAGCCATCAAGGACGTTTACTTCCGGGCTTTCGGCGAATCAGTCACCTGCATTCGCCGCCGGATATGACTACGGTGGCAACCGGGCAAGTTCCACCGGCGAGCCTCTCACTCGCTGGAATAGCTGCTAGCTTCGCTGCGCAGTCAAGCAGATACCCATCTTCGTGAAATTAGAGAACGCCGACGAAATGACGCAACAAGTGCACTCAAAACATGATTCAACAAAAGCATGCACGGTTGTCAGGGAATATCCGATTGCCGCCAGGCGTTGTCGCGCCTGGAATGGGGTCGCAAGTTGAGCCTCGGCTTTCCGCGGCTTCGCGAATCCAGGAGACGAATGAATCTCTCTCCTTTATAACTCGATGGGAGCAACCACCGAGAAATTGTCGTTCCAGCCGACATTTCTGATGAACAATTCGTGAGACTGTTTCCCTTATGGGAACCCCAGTTTGGGAACTCTTCATGAGTAGCCGGGTCTCTGAAGGGCGGTTGACAGTGACGGTAACCACAAGGCGCGCTTTGATATCGAAGACTTGGCCGCAGAGAAGGGCGCCATGTCCGGTGAGTCTGCTCGCACGCCCGAAGAAACTGGAAGGAGATAAAAGGTGGCCGGCTCGTGCTTGGAACAAGGAACGGCACTCCCAGTTGGAAATGGCTGCTGCTGCTCAAGAGGCTGGCCCGCAAAGCCAATCTGAATTTTGGTTAATTCCACGGGTGTCAGGAGCAGAACGATAACTTACCCGTCTGGCCTCCACAACAAAACATTAGGCCAACAGCTCTTATCCGGCAGGAACCAGCTTTTGCCGGCTTATCGAGAGACCGTCACGGCGGCGCAGATTGCGGAAGACCACGGTGGAGACGACGGTCAAAACCCCGAGGGCGACGAAGGCCTTATCAATTCCGTGGATGAAAACGACGGGAAGCGACCAGATGTGCTCGGGAAGGAAGAAGGCGGTCGCGAGACCGGCGATCGCTACGCCGAAGCTGAGGGCCATCTGCTGCACGGTGGCAAAGATGGTGCTGGCGGCGCTGGTGTCCTCTTCGACGACGTCCGCGTAGACTAGGGTGTTCATGCTTGTGAATTGCAGGGTGCTAAAGGCTCCGTAGAGGAAGGCGAGCAGCACGATCACCCAGAGCGGCGTGCGCAGTCCAATGCAGGCGAAGAGCAGGAGCAGGACGCCAATAATGAAAGTATTCGAAATCAGGATATAGCGGTAGCCGAAACGGTTCAGCAGGCGGGTCATGAAGGTGTTCATCACCATGGCGGCGAGAGCCTGGGGCATGATGAGGAGTCCCGATTGAACGGGGGTATAACCCAGGCCGATCTGATAAAGCAGCGGCAGGAGAAAGGGCACGCCGCCGATGCCGAGACGGGTGATGAAGCCGCCTCCGACGGCTGCGAAGAAGGTGCGGAGCCGGAAGAGCGCCAGCCGGAGGAGAGGGAAGGGGGTATCCTTCGCATGCAGCCAATAGCCGGCAAGAAGGGCGAAGGCGATCAC
>JASHUH010000596.1 GCA_030040115.1 Acidobacteriaceae bacterium
ACGACTCATGGCTCAGGGTAAAAAATGCGCGAATGCGCCTTGCGACTGCGTTCCCGCCGACGGATCGAAGTACTGCAGCGCCTACTGCGAGGGCGCCGGCGAGCGCACTGAAGTCGTTTGCCATTGCGGCCATCCCGGCTGCAAAGGCGATGTCACCACCGCCTGAAAACCGGTCGGAGCGCAAGCGGCGGCATGAGCAAAGAGCCACGTCGGCGCCCGGCTCTAATAAAATGCCGAATCGGCTCCAAGCGGCGCGGGCGGCGCCGGGACGCGGCGGCGCACTGCCGCGCCAACGGCGTTAGGGCCGCCGGTGCGCACATTGGGCTGGGGAGATCGCCGCGTCATGGATGGGCCGCATGCTATTTGCCGCCGGCGACAGAACCGAGGCTCAGCTTTTTGGATGCAGCCGGAAAAACCAATCCGTCTAACGAACCAGCATCCTTTTGGCGAAGAGAGTTGCGCCAAGCACGCCGCACCCCAAGACAAACCATCCCCGATGTTTCGATACTTCCGCTTCCAGGCTGAACGGCCGTGATTTGGTCTCGAATGGACCGTGCGCGCCCAATGCGGTCGCGACCGGTCGGTACACATTATGCGGGCGATCTGGCGAGTCGGAAATCTCGCGTTGCTGCGCCTTGTAACCGGTCTTGCCCAGATACTTATCGAGCAGGCCGGGAATCACCTTCTGTCCCAGGATTGCCTTCACCGTCGACCCGCCCACCCAATATTCCCGCCGCGGCGCGTTCGTAATCGCTGCATGCAACACCACCCTTGCTCCGACCTCGGGTTGATAGATGGGAGGCACCGGCTTGGGAAGTTTCGGCAGCCGGCTTTTTACCCAGGTGAACTGCGGTGTGTTCATCGCAGGCATATGGACCACCGTTACTTTCACCTCGCTCTTGTCGTGGTGCAGTTCACAGCGCAACGAATCCGTGAATCCAACAATGGCGTGTTTGGTGGCGCAATACGCCGATTGCAGCGGTATGCTCCGAAGCGCCAGCGCCGAGCCAACCTGGATAATTCGTCCGCGATTGCGCGGAAGCATCCGCCGGAGCGCGGCCAGGGTTCCGTAGACATACCCCAGGTAATTGACCTCGGTGACCCGCCGGTACTCGGCAGCCTCCATCTCTTTGATCGGCGAAAAGACCGAGACCATGGCGTTATTCACCCATACATCGATGGGCCCGAGATGCTCCTCAAAGGAATCCGCAGCGGCTTCTATCGCCCGATCGTCGCTCACGTCCGCCGCATAAGCCGCCGCTTTCCCGCCGAGTTCCTCCACTTCTCGCGCGGTCGCGGCGAGAGCCGATCGATCCCGGGAAATCAGCCCTACGTGGGCTCCGGTTTTCCCAAACTCATGCGCGATCGCTCGTCCCAACCCCGCGGACGCTCCTGTAATGACTACGGTGAGTCTTTGTTCCATATCCGCCTTCATTCCATTTGGGTTGGATGCCGGCAATTGGAGAGAAGGCAGCATCTAACCCATCCGATAGGGTGCTGGCTTGAGGGGAGATTGAGCGCGTGGCTCTGAAGATTGAAGATTATGCTCTCATCGGCGACTGTGAAACGGCGGCGCTCGTTGGCAAAGATGGCTCGATTGATTGGCTGTGCTGGCCCGATTTCTCTTCGCCGGCTTGTTTTGCCGCCTTGCTCGGGACAAAACTGAATGGCCATTGGCTCCTCGCCCCAAGCGATCCGTACACGAAGGTGACCCGCCGCTATCGCGATCACACTCTCATCCTTGAGACGCGATTTGAGACCCCGTCAGGCGTCCTGCTGCTGACCGACTTCATGCCGGTGCGCGAGACCCACTCCGACATTGTCCGAGTCGCCGCATGCCTGCATGGACACGTGAAGGTAATCATGGAATTGTGCGTCCGCTTCGATTATGGGCGCACCATTCCGTGGGCTGGTCCTCATGCCAGGAACGCCTGGGCGGCGGCGGCGGGAGGAAGCGTGGTGTACCTGCGCACTCAACAAGCTGTTCGAACCCGGAATGCGGTGGCATGTGCCGAATTCACTTTAACCAGCGGCGAGCAGCGCTCGTTTGTTCTAACGCATGCGCGCCCGGAAGAACCCCCGCCTCGCCGCCTCAATGTTCAGAAAGCCATGCAGCAGACCGAGCGGTTCTGGAAGCGCTGGTGCGGCGTCAACACATACCAAGGCCCCTGGAAGGATGCCGTTGAACGTTCGTTGATCACGCTCAAAGCGTTGACCTATCGCCCCACCGGCGGAATCGTCGCCGCCCCCACCACCTCTCTGCCTGAGCGTCTGGGCGGCGATCGCAACTGGGATTATCGCTATTGCTGGCTGCGCGACGGCGCCTTCACGCTGGAGTCGCTCCTCTCGGCCGGTTACCACGAGGAAGCCTGCGCCTGGCAACGATGGCTTCTCCAGGCCGTCGGAAGCGACGTGCGCAGCATGCAGATCCTGTATGGAATGCAGTGCGAACGGCATCTCCCCGAATATGAACTCCCCTGGTTGCGCGGCTATAAAAGATCCAAGCCCGTCCGCGTCGGCAATGGGGTTTCGGAGCAACTGCAACTCGATGTCTATGGAGAGATGGCGGACGCCATCATAAGCATGAGCCAGGCAGGGCTAGGGCTCGATCCACGTTTATTGCATCTGCAGCGCGAATTGACCGACTACGTCGCCACCATCTACCGAACTCCCGGATATGGACTATGGGAGCGGCGTAACCGGATCGGTCACTTTACTTATTCGAAGGTGATGGCGTGGCTTGCGCTCCAGCACGGGGTCAGCGCCTTCGGGGGAAAGAAAGCCGGGGATTGGAAAGTGAAACGCGATCGGCTGCATCGGCAAATCTGCAGCCGCGCATTTAACCGCAAGCTGGGAGCCTTTACACAAACCTTCGGCTCCGACAAACTCGACGCCTCGGTGTTGCTGCTGCCCATCTTCGGATTTCTGCCTTTTGACGACGAGCGCGTGAAGAGCACCCTGAATGTCATCCAGCGAAAACTTGGCAGCGAGGGACTCATCTATCGTTACCTGCCCCCAAAACCAAGCGCCTGCGAATCCGCGTTTGTGGCCTGCTCCTTTTGGGCGGTCCAAAATCTCGCCGGCGTCGGCCGGCGTAGCGAGGCGGAACGATGGTTTGATCGGCTGCTCACCCGGAGCAACGATCTCGGCATGTTTTCCGAGGAACTCGATCCGGAGAGCGGGCGCTTCATAGGAAACTTCCCTCAGGCCTTCTCGCACATAGCTCTCATCAATGCCGCCCGCATGCTGTCCTCTCACCGATCGCCTGCAACCCTCCCGCGTCGCCTCAAGAGCTTCCGGGGTAAAGATCGCGTTCACGCGCCAATGGAATTCAAATCGAGAAATGTTCCCAGCGCTGGGGCTCTTGGTGTTGGGCGCGGCTCGGAGCCCATGGACCGCTCAGGATACGATGGATTGGGGCGTTGCATCACAGGGCAGAAACACCATGAACACCGTGCCTGACCTGCCCGGCTTCATGCGGCTCTTGAATCGAATACTTCCCCCGTGCTTCTCGATAATGCCCTTCGATACCCATAATCCCAGCCCCGTTCCCAGCTCCTTATTGGTGGTAAAGAACGGCTCGAACAGCTTCGGCCAGTGTTCTGGAGCGACGCCGCGTCCCGAATCGGCAATGGTCAATCGGACGCCCGGCGAAGATGTTCGATCCCACGCGCGGCCGGCGGAGACCCGGATACGCACCGTACCGCCGCTCAGAATCGCATCAATGCTGTTGTTCAAAAGGTTCACGATCACCTGGCGAATCTCGCCCGTGATTGCGTAGATCTCAGGATCTTGCCGAATCTCCGTTTTGATTTCGATCGATCGATGTCTGGCTTTCGGCGTGAAGACAGCCACGAGGGGCTCAACGATGCTTCCGATTCTGATCGCCTTCGCGCCGTTCTTCTCTCGATAGAACCCCAGCGTCTGCTTGCTGAGCACCGCTACACGGTTCAGTTCTTCATCCGCCTGAACAAGAAGCGAATGAATCCTGGTTGCATCATGAGAGGAGCGCGCCAGGTATAGAAGATTCGTTACCGTTTCGAGAGGATTATTGATCTCATGCGCAATCGTCGCCGCCAGCCGGCCCACCGAGGCCAGCCGCTCTGAAATTCTGAGGGCCTGTTCCGTTTGCTTTTTCTGCGTGATGTCGCGCGCAATTTTTGACGCTCCCACGATCCGGCCGCTCTCATCGCGAATCGGAGAAATCGTCAGCGCCACGTCGATCCGTCTACCGTCCTTGGCAACCCGCACCGTCTCAAAATGTTCGATCGGTTCTCCGCGCGCAATCGTGGCCAGAATGCGATCCTCGTCCTCCTGCAATTCGGGAGGAATGATCTTGCGCATGGGTCGCCCGATCATCTCCTCGGCGGAATAACCGAACAAGCGCTCCGCCTCGCGGTTCCAGCTTTTGACCCTGCCGTCGAGATCTTTGCTGACGATCGCGTCTTCCGATGATTCGACAATGGCGGCCAGATGGCGTCGCGCTTCTTCCGCAGCTTTACGTTTGGTGACATCGATGTTGATTCCCGCCATTCGCGCAGGCATTCCCGATTCGTCTGCGAAGACCTGCCATCTCGCCAGAATCCAATGTGTGCTCCCATCCGGCCAAACAACGCGCCATTCTGCCTGCACAGGAGCACCGGTTTTAAGGGTTAACTCGACTTGCTCAAGGGCATTCTGCCTGTCCTCGGGATGCACCCGCCGCTCCCAATCTTCCCGTCTTCCTTCGAACGTTCCGGGCGCCAATCCGTACATTGCTTCCAGTTCGGGATTCCAGCGGACTTCATTCGTCCTCAGGTTCCACTCCCATGCTCCGATTCCCGCAGCCTGCTGAGCCAGGCGCAGGCGCTGCTCGCTCTTGTCCAACTCGCGCTCCGTCCGGGCGCGCTCTTCGGTTTCCTTGCTCTTCGAAATGATGATCGCCGCGGCGTGGGTCAGCACATTGGCCAGTTGAAGATCGCGTGAGGTGGCTTGGCGCGGCTCCTTAAAATACATCGCGAACGTGCCGATTGCCTTACCCGTCGAGGTCTTCACAGGAAAAGACCACCAGCCGCGAAATTCGTATTGTTCGGCCAGCCACAACCAGGGCTGCCAGCGCCGATCTTCGCGAACGTCCGGAGTGATGCGCGGCTCATCGCTGTCAACTGCCGAGCCGAACGCCGGCGACTCCGGGCCAATCTTCAGCCCATTCATCCATCGCGCGTACTCTTCCGGCATTCCCACCACATGCTCCAACTCCGTTCCGGCGGCATTGGCGATGTAAAAAGCGCATTTGGCTTCGCTGCGGTATTGCTTGATGGCGGTGCGGATCAGCATGTCGAGAGACTCCGGCAGCGGCGATCCGTTTACCGCCGCCTGGAACGCCTGCTTCTGGCCTGTCAGCCACAGTTCCGATTCGCGCAGCGATTCCTCAGCGTTTTTCCGGGTGGTAATGTCCGTGCACGCGCCCACGAAACAGGTCGGCTGGCCGTTGTCGTACTGCATCTTGGCGCGTCCGTAGAGCCATCGCAGGCCGTCCGTTGCCATCGGGACCCGGAATTCCATATCGAAATCCGCGCCCGCCCGGCAAGCGTCGACAGCGAAAACCAACCGCATCTTGTCGCTCGCATGGGCGCGGCCAACGAACTCGTCGATCGTTTCCACCGTTTCGTCTGGCCCCAATCCGAAGAGTCGCTTCAGGTTCCCGTCAACCTCAACACCATCCGTCTGTGGATTCCACCTGAAGGTCCCAGTGCCTGAAGCCGCCAGTGCGATATCGGCTTCGGCGCGGAGCCGCGCTTCCCGTTCCGCCGCCTCCCGGCGCAAATTGGCCATTTTTACGTGAGTCGTGACTCGTGCAATCAGCTCCCGCGCCGTGAACGGCTTCACCAGGTAGTCATCCGCGCCCGCCTGCAGGCCCTCCAGGCGAGATTCTTCTCCGGCGCGCGCCGAAACCAGAATGACGGGTGTGCTACGCAGCGCTGCATCACTTCGGATCGCGCTCAGCACGCCAAAGCCGTCCATCCTTGGCATCATCACATCGGCCAAAACCAGAGCTGGCCGCAACTGACGTGTCGCCTCGAGCGTCTCCATGCCGTCCCGAGCCTTATGAACGATGTAGTCTTCACGGAGCAGGTGCGCGAGGTATTCGCGCATATCCGCATTGTCATCGGCGATGACGATCAATTCACGTTCGTGCTCGGCAGGCGCCTCACCCGAGTCCCTCTGTGGGCCTTGAATCAAGAAGCCCGCCAGAGGACCGGTGGACGGCAGCCACTTCTCGGCTTCTTCGATGTACGCTGCCGCGGAAAGCGCGGTCGAACTCTGGGAGCTGGCTGCCTGAATACGATCCGCGGGCAGATGCGCCTTTCCCGCGGGTATGGTCACGCGGAAGCTGCTTCCGGCGCCGAGTTCACTCTCGGCCTGCACCGAACCGCCGTGCAATTTCACCAGTTCCTCGACCAGCGCGAGCCCGATTCCTGTGCCTTCATACGTTCTGGCGCGCACATTCTCGATCCGGTGAAAGCGTTCGAAAATGCGCGGTAGCTGATCTGGGGCGATTCCCACCCCGGTGTCGCGCACGGTCAACTCAATGAATTCGTTCACGCGTTTCAGCGTCAATTCCACGCGGCCTTCGAAAGTAAACTTGAACGCATTGGAGAGAAGATTCAACACGATCCTCTCCCACATCTGACGATCGACGTAGACCGCTTCGTCCAAAGGCTCGCAAGCAACCGTGAATCCCAAACCGGCTCTCTCCATTGCCGACCGGAAAGCGCTGGCGACATCCGCGGTGAGACTGGACAGGTCGGTAGGCTCAAACGAGGCCTGTATCCGGCCGGCTTCAATGCGAGAAAAATCAATCAGTGTATTGACCAATTTCAGCAGCCGGAGCTCGTTGCGGTGCACCATCGCCAGATCCGCGCCCTTCAGGGCCCCGTCCTTCGACGAGAGCGCCGACTCCGTCGGACCCAGCAGCAAGGTGAGCGGAGTGCGCAGCTCGTGGCTGATATTGCTGAAGAACACCGTTTTTGACCGGTCCAGCTCCGCCAGCGCTTCGGCGCGTTTACGCTCCTGTTCGTAGGCGCACGCATTCGCGATCATGGTCGCGATTTGGTTCGACATGAGCTCCAGAAAGTCGCGATAGTTCTGGTCAAACTGGATACGCGCACTGATTCCCGCCACCATGAACCCGGCAAGCTGGTGCTGCACATTCGACCGGATGGGCGCCACCGCCGCCATGGTGGGCGCCTCCTCCCACGGTCCCTGCGGTGGAACGTCGAATTTGCCTTGCAGGTCCTCGACCAATTGGATTTCCTCGGTCGCATCGGCCATGGACAGAGGCCAAATCGCCTCGGAGCGGGAGTTCAGGTCGATCGACTTCGGACAAGCCCGATCATTCGCGTCCACACCGAGACAGAACTCCAGTCGCGCTGCCGGTTTTTTCCCATCCAGCAAGTACAAAAGAAGGAAAGGAACATCCTTCGGAAACGACGAAAGCGTCTTGCCCACGTTTAAGCACGCTTCCTCGGCTGACTTCGGTTCGGCCGAGTGCGCGCCCAGTTCGCGTAATGCATGAACCCTTCGCTCACCGATGACTTTATCGGTGATCTCATGCACGGTGGCTAGCACGCCTCCAATCCCGCTCGGGACCGTCTCATCGGGAACCGGACTGTAGGCGATGGTGAAATGGGTCTCTTCAAAGAAGCCGCTGCGATTGATTTCGAGTGGAATGTCCTCCATCCAGGTGGCGGGGCCACCGAAAAAAGGGGTTTCGATCAAGGGCTTCAGAACGTGCCAGATCTCCTTCCACACTTCGCTTACCGGACGGCCCAGCGCCCAGGGATGCTTCGCTCCCAAAATCGGAATATAGGCGTCGTTGTAGATGGAGCAAAATTGGGGGCCCCACCACAACAATTGCGGGAACCGGTTGGCGAGCAGAAAGTTCGCCATCATGCGCAGAGCCGGAGACCAGCTTTCCGGCGCGCCGAGAGCAGTTTTCGACCAATCCGTGGCGCGCATCAGGCTGCCCATCTCCCCGCCACCCGGAAACACAGATGGGGCGATCTCGGCATTTAAGTGTTCGGCAGGGGGGAAGCCGTGAGTCGCCGACGGAGTCGGTCCCTGGCCAATATCCACAGAACTCACGTTGAAGTTTCCCCCAATAAATCAATAGCCATACTGAAAATCGCAGAAAAACTCGGCGATGCCAAGAGCATTCGGCTTTTTGGATGCCCAGTGTCAGTACATCGGTTGCCCTTTTCGAGGGATGAGACCACCGTCCAAATTGCGTGGTGAGAGAAAGATAACTGCCGCATGTTGTGGAAGAAAAAAGGCTTGTCCGAGAGGGCGTCGCCTCGCCCGGTTCACCGGGTCCGATGTTCTCCCGACTCGGCCCCGCTTTTCCTCAGCTTGCACCGTCCCCGCGCTGCTTGGCGATGCGCCGGGAATTCATCCGGCGGCTAAAATTGAACCAGCCGCCATGTCCGAATTCACCCACCTCCATCTGCACACCGATTACTCCCTCCTCGACGGCGCTTGCGACGTCACCAAGCTGGTCGAGCGCGTCGCCGCCCTGGGCCAGAAGGCCGTCGCCATGACGGATCACGGCAACATTTACGGCGCAGTGCACTTTTTCCAGGCAGCCAAGGAAAACGGCGTCAAGCCCATCCTGGGCTGCGAATTGTATGTGTGCAAGGCCGAGGACCATCGCGCCGAGGCGGCCAGGCACAACGGAGACAAGGATGCCGCGCCGGGTGCCGCGCGCGATTCGGAATACAACCACCTGCTGGTGCTGGCCGAGAACGAAGAGGGCTATCGGAACCTCATCCGTCTTACCTCCGAGGCCTCGCTGCACGGCTTTTACCGGCGGCCGCGGGTGAGCAAGAAGTTTCTGGCCGAGCACGCCAAAGGCCTCCTCGGCCTTTCCGGCTGCCTGAGCGGTGAGTTGTGCGAAACACTCGCCGCCGGCGATTACCAGAAGGCCAGGAGAGTGGCAGGCCAGTACGAGGAAATTTTCGGGCGGGGCAATTTCTACCTTGAACTCCAGGACCAGGGCCTCGAACTGGAGCGAAAAATCCAGGCCGGCCTGTTTCGCCTGGAGCAGGAACTGGCGATTCCGCTGGTTCTGACCAACGACTCGCATTATCTCTGCGGCGAAGACTCGCACGCCCACGACGTGATGTTGTGCGTGCAGACGGGCGCCAAGATTCACGAGGCCAATCGCTTTAAGTTCGACAGCGACCAGTTTTTTGTCAAAAGCGCCGAGGAGATGGCGCGTTTATTTCCCGATGCGCCGGCGGTCGTGGCGCGCACCATGGAAATTGCCGAGCGCTGCAATCTCAAGCTGCACCCGGTCAAGAATCCGTTTCCCGAGTTTGCCGTGCCGCCGGAACACACCATCGACAGCTACTTCGAGGAGGTGTGCCGCGCCGGTTACAGGAAGCGCCTGGAAACCGCGGTGCGGCGGCTCGCATCGCGCAGCGAACTGCGCACGCCTCTCCACGAATATGACGCGCGGCTGGAGCGGGAAATCGCCATCATCAAGCAGATGAAGTACGCGGGCTATTTCCTCATCGTATGGGACTTCATCAAGTACGCGCGCGATCACGGCATCCCCGTAGGCCCGGGACGCGGCTCAGCCGCCGGCTCGCTGGTGGCGTACGCGATGGAGATCACCAACATCGATCCGCTGCAGAACGCCCTGCTCTTCGAGCGTTTCCTCAATCCGGAGCGGGTTTCGATGCCCGACATCGACGTGGACTTCTGCATGAACCGGCGTGGCGAGATCATCGACTATGTGACCCGCA
>JASHUH010000597.1 GCA_030040115.1 Acidobacteriaceae bacterium
AATCGAAGTCGGCCACCTTCTTGACCGCGCGCATATCGTTGCGATAGCTCTCGCGCATAGCCAGATTGGCGTGGCCGGAGCCGAACATCTGTTCCCAGAAATGCGGAAAGGGGGTAGTGGGGGCTGTGGCGTCAATGTCGATGTTCTGCTGCTGCGCGAATGCGCCAGTTGCGGATAGCAACGCCAAGGAAAAAACGAGCAGGAGCAATTTGCGAGGCGTAGCGGGCCTCCGATGCAAATGGGAATGTAGCAGAAGAGGAAAGCGCGCGGCGAACGAGGAGAGATTCGCCGCGCGCGGGATTGGACCCGGTCAGAAGTCAAAGCTGGCTTGCAGCGTGACCGTACGGCCGCCCAGCGCTCCCGTGTCCTGGCCGAAATTTGTGGCCGTGATGTTGTTCGAAATATCGCTCGGGTTGAAATTCAGGTTGTTGAAAAGGTTGAAGGCGTCGGCGCGAATCGTAAGCCCCGAGCCCTCGCGGAGTTTGGGCATGCCGAAAGTCTTCGTCACCGTCGCGTCGAGATCCGTGTAGCGCGGGCCGGGCAAGGAGTTTCGACCAATGCCGGGGCTCTGCGGGATGGCTCCGCCGGTGGCCGGGAATGCGGGGCCAAGGGTATAGGCCGGAATGGAAAAGTAGGCTGTGCCGCTCAAGGTGGCTGCCAGTGGGAAGTTGGAGTTCGCGCCGTTGCCCACGCCGGGGCCCGATTTGAACGCGCCGTTGCTGGTGTTGCGGCCCGCGCCGCCCAGGTAGGCGCCAGGAAGCAGCTGGGTATAAGTTGAGCAAGTGCTGCAATACAGGTTTCCGGGGACAGGAAAAACCGGCTGCCACGCGAACCCGGTGTGCCAGTTGTAGATCCCGCTGAGGCTCCAGCCGCCAACTAACTTCTCCATCCAGTTATGGCTGCCGCGGAAGAAGACCGGCTGCCACGCGCCAAAGATCTTCACCAGATTGCCGACGTCGTAATCGGAGCGGCCGTAGGAGAGATGCGGGTCGTAGGGATAGTCTTGCGCCTCATACGGATCGGAGCCGGTGTCCAGGCTCTTGGCCCAGTTGTAGCTGGCTTCAACCTGGAATCCGCGCGACATCTGGTGGCTCAAAGTGGCAATCATCGAGTTGTAATTGCCGAAGCCGTTATTGCCAAAGTAGTAGACGTTGGTCACCGAGGGATTGAGCGGAATGCCCGTTACCGATGCGACGGCATTCTCGTCATAGTAGTAGTAAATGTGGCGCGATTGGCTGCCCGAGTACCCCAGCGAAAACACGTTCCTGAATCCGAGATCGTCTTCCATACCGAACGAGTAGTGCTCGACGTACTGGGTCGGCATGTTCTTGTCGAAGGCGGTCAGCGTGGTTGTGCCGGTGGTGGGCAATCCGTTCGGCCCGAAAGCGGTCGCCGATGTCGAGATCACGTTGGGGTTGGGCGGGTAGTCGTAGAGGGAGTGAACGTTGGTCGCGGTGGCGTACACAATGTCCGGGTTGATCGCCGCCGGTGTGCTTGAGGCGAAGTTCACCGGAACAAAGATGCCCGGATTGCTGTACTCGCTGGCCGAGGTCGCGATTTCGTTTTGGTTATAGTTGAGGCCGAAGCCGCCGCGGAAAACGATCTTGTTCTGGAACCAGCGCGGCGCATAGGCGAATCCAAGCTCGGGGCCAAAGTTCAATTTCTGCGGGGTCCACAGATTGCCGCCATGCTGCAGGTAGAGCCCGGTCAAAAGACCGCTGCCGGTTCCAAAGCGGACGGAAAACATGTCGTTCTGCTTTGCGGCCAGGGAACCAAAGTAGCTATAGCGTAGTCCCAGGTTCAAGGTGAGGGAGGGTGTGACCTTGTAATCGTCCTGCACGAAGACGCCCCACAGGTCTTCGCGGTCGTCCTGGCGGGCATCCGTGGGCGTTCCGGTGGCTGGATCGAAATCCCCCGACTCCTGGCGCGGCGCGTCGTCCAAAAAATCCCAGATGTTGAAGAAATAGTAAGTGGGACGGGCGGCGGATGGATTGTCGTTCAGGTAATAGAGGCGTGTGAGCTCGCCGCCGAATTTGAAGCTGTGCCGTCCCACGATTTTGGTGACGATGTCGCTGTATCCGTAGGTCCACTGGTTGTAAATGCCTGGCCCCGGCGCGCCGAAGGGCTGCAGGGTGGCGCTGCCAATGGTATACGCCAACTCATCGTTAGGCAGGCCGAACGGCTCCTGAGGATTGGAGTTGACTTCGTTGTAGCGCCAACCGGCTGCATTGGCGCGGGCCTCGTTGAGCAGGTTGGGGCCGAAAATGTGATTCCAAAGGCCCGTAAAGGCGTCGTTGGTCACGTCGTGATGCCACAGGTTCATGGAGCGCACAGGGCCGTTGTAGTAAGTCGAATTCGCGGGAACCCAATAGATGGTGCCCGTCAGCCGGTCCTTGCCGGTGACATCGGCGTCCACCCGGCCGTTATATTGGTCGTCGCTAATGGTGGTGGGGTTCAAGGTGGTGTAGTCGGCAATGTCGGCAGTCGTCGTGTTCAGCCCGCTGCCCACGCCGGGCACAGTGGAGCTGGCCCAGGTCAGGTCCTGCGTGCCCGGAGGACCGGGCAGCGGCGAGCCGATGTTCAGGCCCTGGCCAGGAATCGTGTTGCAGGTTACACCTTCTACCAAGCCAATGTTCGCGCAGGTCTGGTTGACCAATACGCCGCTGACATGCGCGCCGGGATAGGTGAGATATTGGGTCGCGATCGGGCCGGCAGGCGTGAGCGCATCGAAGGCCGGCGTATCGTACCAGCCGGTGGCAGTCACCTGGGAGACGCCGCTGCGTTCGCCTTCGTAGGCAAAGAACGCGAACAGCTTGTTTTTCCACAGCGGCCCGCCCAGGCTGCCGCCAAGCTGATCGAACTGCTGCTGGTCGCGGAGCAGGTTGCGCTGAGAGGGGGTGCATGGCGCCGGCAGCCCCGTAACCGGACTGGTGCAACTCGCGTCATAAAAAGCCGGTCCGTTGTAAGGCTGATATGCATTGAGCCCTGGGCTCCAGCGCTGGAAGAACACGCTGCCGTGGATGGTGTTCGTGCCGCCCTTGGTGGTCACCTGGATTTGTTCGCCCGCGAAACGGCCGTATTCCGCGTCGTAGTCGTTCGACATCACGTGCACGTCGTCCACCGATTGCTCCGTCGGCGTGATCACCGAAGCGCCACCCCAGACCGCGCTGACGGTGCTGATGCCGTCGACCTGAACGCTGTTGTTCTCATACTGATTGCCGTTGCCGTGCGTCTGGGGGCCATTCTCGGTGGAGAAGATGCCGCTGTTCGCCGACGGCCCTCCCGGACCGGCGGTGCCCGGAAGCGCGTAGCTGCCGCCTCCGGCCGCCTGCGACATATCGCTCACTGTGCCCGGCGCGAATTGCGATAGTTGAAAGACGTCGCGCCCGAAGGACGGCATGTGCTGGATTTCGTCGGAGCTGACGGTGGCGCCGATGGTGGCGTTCTCGGTGTCGATGAGCGGCAGTTGCGCGGCGTTCACAGTCACCGACTGTTGCGGCGCCGTGCTCACCGCAAGCTGAATGTTCAAGGCGTTTGCCTGTTCGGGAATGATCTGCAGGTCATCGAGGGTCTTGGTGGCAAAGCCGGTGCGGCTCGCCACCAGAGTGTAAGTGCCGGGCGGTAAGGCGTTGAAGTTGTATACGCCGACGCCATTGCTTGTGCTCTCCTGCTTCTGGTTGGTGGCGTTGTTGGTCAAGGTCAGCGTGACGC
This sequence comes from Acidobacteriaceae bacterium, assembly GCA_030040115.1. Lineage (GTDB taxonomy): Bacteria > Acidobacteriota > Terriglobia > Terriglobales > Acidobacteriaceae > Telmatobacter. Next base: position 3,712 of record JASHUH010000597.1, read on the forward strand.
CGGGAATCACGGCGCCGGTGGGGTCGGTCACTACGCCTTGAATCGAAGCGCGGAACTGCGCGTTCGCCGGGGCGCACAACAAGCCCGCGGCCAGAAGCGCAACGGCTCCCGGAAGCGCGAACCTGAATGGGAAAATGCGAGGGGAGGTCCCCGGAGGGACGGTGGGGAAGGTGGCCATCCTGAAATCTCCTTATCAATTGCCCGCTTGCAGTCCACTTGCCCGCTTGCAATTGCAGAGACCTGCTCTCAGTGATGAGAGCGGGTATCACCGCGTACAGCCATTCTGGGAGCACTGCTCCCCGTCTGGCCGCCACTCCCCTGACGGTACTTGTACCATTCTGCGAAACGGGCGTCAAGCCAACAAAAAGCCTGCCGTGAGCGCGCTTAGATGCACATTCTGCGGCGATGGTTCGATAGAACCGCGGAATCGAAGTTCGATGTCATGCAGAGAAGGTCCAATGGTCGCGGCGCGGTAGGAGCGGGGAGCTCGGGGTGAGGGGCGGAGCGCGGATTGGCGATGCTTACATGAGCCGGCGGCGAACCAGGTCGAGGGCTTGCTGGGCGGCGTATTCGCGAATGCGGTCACGATCGCCGCGGAAGGTGCGGTCGAGGCAATCAGTCTTCTGGGCTTCGGAAACGGCGATGTAGACGAGGCCGACGGGCTTGGATTCGGTTGCACCGGTAGGACCGGCGACGCCGGTGACGCCCAGGCCGATGGTGGCGCCGGTACGCAGCCGGATGCCGTTGGCCAACGCTTTGGCCACTTCGGCGGAAACGGCTCCATGTTGCGCGATGAGATCCTCGGGCACGCCCGCAAATGCGGACTTGAGCGGGTCGGAGTAGACCACGGCGCCGCCGAGAAACGAACGCGAGCTGCCGGGAACGGAAGTGATGCGCTGCGCAATCAGGCCGCCGGTGCAGCTTTCGGCGACGGCTAGTGTCGCCTGGCGGAGGCCGAGATAATAGAGCACGATCTGCTCGAGCGTGTCACCCTGGGAAGAGTAGAGCCAGTCCTCGAGAGCCTCTTCCATGCGGCCGGCCAGTTCGTCGACGCGCTGCTGCGCAGCTTCGAGGGTTGGCTTGGCGCAGAGGAGGGTCAGTTGGATGTCGCCGGTATGGGCGAGGATGGTGGTTTCAACATCCGCATACGTGGTGTAGATGGGGGCGAGCAGCTTGTCGGCCTGCGACTCGGGGAGCATGGCCGCCTTGAGCGTGCGGGTGGCGATGGCGCGGGGCGGCGCGGCTTCGCGCAGCCGCGGCAAACACTCGGTGTCGAAAAGCGGCTTGCACTCGTGCGGCGGGCCGGGAAGAAGCGCGATCAGCTTGCGATAGCCCGAGAAAATGGTGTCGAGCCATTGGCCGGGGGCGCTGCCATTGGAATTGGGCAACAGGGTTGCTCCTTCCAGAACGTCGGCCTGTTTGAGGTTGTTTTGGGGCATGGAAATGCGCCAGGTGGCGGCGCGGGCGTGGAGCGCGGCAACCTGGGTGGCGTCGCGGCGCAGGGTGAGCGAGAGCGCTTCAGCCACGGCCTCGCGCGTGAGGTCATCCTCAGTAGGGCCGAGGCCGCCCATAAGGAGGAGAATGTCGACGCGGCCAAGCGCGGTGCGGATGACGTTGACGAGATCTTTGCGGCGGTCGCCGACAATGGTCTTGAAGGCGACGGTGACGCCGATCTCGTTGAGTTTTTGGGTGAGATAAAGCGAGTTGGTGTCCTGGCGATGCGGAGTGAGCATCTCGGAGCCGACGGCGATGATTTCGGATTTCATAAAGGCAGCTTTCAGCTATTAGCTTTCAGCTCTCAGCTTCAAAGCGGCGGATCAGCCGCGGTGGTTTCCACGGCGAAACGCGACTGTCAGACGGGTCCTCGGTCTGGCTGTTGGCGGAAAGCTGAGAACTGAGGGCTTCAAAACAGGTCCAGCCCGTCGACGCCCAAATCCACATCATAAACGGCTTCGTGGGTGGCAAGGATGGCTCCGCCGAGGGGAGAGAAAGCGACACCGACCAGGTTAATTCCCGAAAGGGCGAGCGAAGCTTCGCCGGAAGGCGTGACCCGCACCAGGCCGCGCTGTCCGCGCAGGCAAGCGGCCACATAAACGTCGCCGTCGCGGGAAAGCGCGAGTCCCTGGGGACGGCCCAGACCGCGAAACCAAGCGCGGGTGTCTCCGTTGGGTTCGACCACCCAAATGGCTTCATTGGAAGAGAGCGAAGGCGCGGTCACGAACAGGCGACCGTCAGCGCTGACGGCAATGTGATAGGCGGCGACGCTCGGCTCCAAGGTGGCGTAGACAAAGATCTGGCGCTGGGAATTGATTTTGAAAATGGTGCCGCTGCGGTCGCCCACATAGAGATTGCCGTCGCTATCGAAGGCGGCGCCCGTAGCGACGCCCATGCCTTCAGCGTAGACAGTGGACTCGCCGACGGCATCGATGCGGTAGACGTTACCCTCGGCGCGGGAGGTCACAAAGAGGTCGCCGGCGGCGTTAAAGGCCAACCCAGTGGCGTTCAAGATGCCGGTGACGAAGGGTGTGCCGCGCCCGTCGGGGCTGATGCGCACCACCGAAACCGGCGTCTGCTTTCCGCGCGGGCCGGAGATGGTGGCGTAGATCATGCCGGAGCGACTGATCGCGGGACTGGTGACGGGGTGCAGGCCATCGGTTAACTGGCGCGCCACACGCAGCGGAACGGTGTTGCTGGCGCCGGCGGGACTGCGCACTTCGACCAGCCCGGTGGAAGCGCGCTCAGGGACGCGAAAAATGAGACGCGCCGACCGGCTCATCA